>CAJXLD010000234.1 GCA_913055595.1 uncultured Altererythrobacter sp. | reverse complement strand
GAAAGGTGAGGGATCGATCGAGGGCAAGTAACGCCCGCGAATGCCGATCGAGCCGTCATCCCAAAGATAGCTGAGCGAGCCGAACAACTTGTAATCGTAGGACTGGTTTTCCAGCGTACCCTTATATTCGACAAAGGGCGCACCGGTGATCGCCGATTCCTTGTAGCCGAGCAGGAAGCTCGCCTGCAGGTTCAAAGAGATCGAACCACCGGCACCCATGCCCAGGTCCCGCAAGTCGCTCAACCAGTTCAGGGCAACGTCGATACCTTCGGTCTTGGTGCCGCCCTTGTTGATGAACTGCGCCTTGTACGTACGGTCGGTGCCGCTTTCGACGACCGCTCTCACACCATTCAGATCGAACGGATAACGAATGATCAGGTCACAGAAAGGGTTGCCTTCAAGCAGTTCCGCACCGTTATAGGTGCCCGGTGCCGACGCCATCCGTTCATTATACTGCGGATCGAAACACTGGCTGTACACCTCCTGCCCGCTTGGCTGCGCGATCGTTCCGCTGAGGTCGATGTTGTAATAGTCGACCGACAGAGTGAAGCGATCCAGCCCCGGAGTATTGAAGGGCGAATTGATCACTGCGCCAACGGTGAACGTATTGGCGACCTCTGACTTGAGGTCCGGATTGCCCTGCGTAAGACCAACCGAGAACGGGAAGTTGATGTTGTAGAACAACGAGGTCCGCAAGTTCGACAGTCGCGTCAGGTCCAGTGCTGCGGGGTTGGTGAAATACAACGATGGATCCTGTTCAACTGCAGTCGGATCTTCCGCCAGGGTGGTGTAGTCGAAGCCACCGTCGCGAAGGATCAGCTCTTCGCAGGCAACCTGTACGTTGATGAGGTTCGGGTTGTCCGAACGGTTACCCCATTCGGCCGTAAACCCATCAACGTTAAGACACGCGTCCCGGCTGGACTGGATTGAACCTGCAACCGGTGCGAACTGTTCATACAGGTTTGGTGCACGGTTTGCGCGCTGGTAGCCACCACGCAGGCGCAACCAATCGGTGACCTCCCAGTCACCGAGTATCTTGTAGGTCCAAATGCCGCCCGAATTCCTGTAATCTGAATAGCGACCACCAAGCTCAAGATTGAACTGCTGGATGAGGGGGACATCGCTGAGCACGGGGACCAGCAATTCGCCGAAAACCTCCTTCACGGATGTACTGCCTTCCGTCTGGGCGGGCAGCACGATCTGGCCCATCAGATTGACCGTAGATTGCTCTGCGCTGTTGCCCGAGTCCGGCTGGAAACGGAGAGAGTTCTTGCGGTAGGTGCCACCCGCAGCAAATCGAACCTCGCCAGCCCAAAGGTCAACCAGGCCACCCTGCAGTGTTGCTTCGATAATGTCCTGCTCGACCTTGGTTACATTGTTCAATTCGAGCGTGACGTAGTTCAGGCAGTCTTCCGACGGAGCAAGCCCTTCATGCGTTCCGGGCAGCGGCTGGGGTACGCTGCCGTCAGCATTAAAGAAGGGGAAGCCCGACGTACAGGTCTGTGGGTTGAAGATGGCACCATTCGTCCAGCCGGCACCATAAGGACCGTTCACAGTAATCGACGGTCCGCCGCCATCGATCGTGCCAGTGAGGATCTGCTGGAAATTGTCATGCGAAAGCGAGCCTTGCGGTTGCTGCGCCACGACTGTGGTGCTGCCATGCGAGGCATAAGCTTCCCACGACCAATCCCTGATCGGTAGTTCTCCGCGCAGGCCGGCGGTAACCTGGAAGACGTCACTGGAAGTCACGACATTCTGTTGGCCTGCAAAGTTCATTCCGCGAACCAACTGGAAGGAATCCTGCCCCGCGGCATTGAGGGCATCTGCCACTTGTGCGCTGACCGGATGGAAGTTTGTCTGATCGGCACCGAAGGTCGGTGAATCAGGATCGTCATTGGCGGGATCATAGGGGATTGTGAAGGCCCAGAAATCCTGTGCCGTATTGGCAAACCCCAGGGTGAATGCATCCGAATGGCTGAAGCGGCCTTCCGTGAAGAATGTCAGCGAGTCATTAAAGTCGTAATGAGCCGAACCGAAGATCGTGTATCTTTCAAGCGGAATGTTGATGTACTGCTCGGGATCATTGTAACCGATCGATTGCTGCCCGTTCGCATTCGGTGGATTGAGCTTGAGGCCACCACCGCCAGCCAGGTCTTGCACCGGTCCGGTGTAGGGTGCGGCCGGATTGGCAGCATCGTTAGCAACGAACAAAGAACCATCAAAGTTCACACCATAACGTGTGCCCGCAATGGTAATCTGGTTGATCGGATTGCCTCCGAAACCGCCATTGGTGTTCGGATCGGCCCAGCCATCGCGGTAGAAGCCGCGGTTGCGTTGATAGGCTTCCTCTCGTTTGGCCCAGGTCACGCCGACCATGGCGTTGCCGCGCCCATCGCCGAAATTGCCGCCGACAAGAGCGCTCAATTGGTATGATTCACCATCACCAGGCTCGGCGATGCCGGCCTGCGCATCGAGTTCGATACCTTCGAAATCTTCGCGCAAAATGAAGTTGACCACGCCGGCAATAGCGTCAGCGCCATACACAGCGGCGGCACCGCCAGTGATGACTTCGACGTTCTGGATGGCGGCCGAAGGAATGGTGTTGAGGTCGACCAGCAGCGCTGCGTTGACAGGCTGTGCGCGGCGGCCATTGACCAGTACCAGCGTACGGTTGGTGCCAAGCCCGCGAAGGTCGACTGTGGCGGCACCGGGAGCCGCATTAGCACCCGCGAAGGCTGTGCCCGCTGAGCTGGCGGCCTGGTCCGAACCCGCCGGTTGGAATTGCGGCAGCTCATTCAGCGAATCTTCAACGCCGATTGCTGTGCGGGCTTCGATGTTGGCGCGATCGACCGTAACGATCGGGCTGTTGGCGGTCTCGTCGCGGCGAGCGATACGAGAGCCGGTGACGATGATACGATCCTGCTCGTCAGCTACCTCGTCCAGTGCGCTGTCCTGAGCATGGGTCAGACCAGGCAGGGCCAACATGGCCGATACAGCCAACAGGCCGGTGCCCGTACGCAATCTTGTACGTGTATCATACCTTTTCATAATACTTCTCCCTCATCTTAAACATTGTTATTATTATATTATCTTTCTCGTGCGACACTGATCCTTCGGTTCAGTTGGGGAAAGTTCATGCGGTAGCCGCCGAAGCCTGATCGGGTAATTTCGATGCTGACGTTTTCCCCTTCTTCCAAGCGGACCGGTACGGCGAGAATTTCCACCTGGCGCCAGATCTGACCGTTATCGAGCTGCATGATCAGCCGACCGTTGCGATCCACCCTGAAATCGGTGATGGCGCTGCGAACTCTCTCCTGATCATCCGAATTGCGCTCGACAAAGGCCGCACCGGCTAGCTGTTCGCCGCCAAGCTCGGTCTCCGGTCTCGGAGACTGAGTGGGTAGATTTTGTGCAGCCCCCGGCGTGGATGAAGGAACTGCCTGTACTGCGGGAACATCGGTAGGAGCCGCTGCACTGCTTTCAGTGCGCGCGCTCTGCTGGGCTTGCCGCGTGGCAGCCAAGACAGCGCGCAAACAGGTGATCTCAGCTTCCGGATCTTCAAGCGTTGCGCACTCGTCCTCTGGCAAGGTCTGGTCCTCTGGCAAGGTCTGGGCTGTTACTGGCATGCTAAGCAAGGCGCAGCAGGCAAGCACGATTGTCGGCCGCGTAATGCGTATTGGAGTGGCTCTCATAAGACCTTCCGTCTGGTGGGGATTCGAGGATCGCGGCGCAGTCCTTTGCTTTGGACATACAAGGACGCGGTGCAGGGCTGCACACGAACGCGATCTGATTGGTGAGTGACGAACAGAGCGACAGACGGCAAGGCCAAAGCTTGTCTG
>CAJXLD010000233.1 GCA_913055595.1 uncultured Altererythrobacter sp. | reverse complement strand
GATATCGGCGAAGATGGTAGCTTCAGTGCCCAGGATGGCGACGACGCGATTACGGTCACGATGCTCTAAAGCACGGTTCGCCAATCATCTATTTTGGGGAAAGGGCGTCCGAGCAGGCGCCCTTTTCCTTTCTAATCGGCGAACCAATAGGCCGTACCGCGCATTTCAAGGCTGATCCGCGGCGGTGCATCAGCCGGAGCGAGCGGATTGTCGAAAGCGCCATGCGGCATAAGTTGCGCGCGCGCCGGATCGCTTTCACTGGTTTTGAACACAATCGCCTCGTCACGCGTCATGTTCGAATAGTAGTACCAGCGGTGCTGCGGATTGTATTCCAGCAGGTAATTGGGAAACCCCCATTCGGGGCTGCCATCGAGCGGGTCGAAGATCGCATCGCAATCGATCAGGTCGCCCTCGGCGATCGAAGGGTAGGCGCACAATCCCAGCGGCACATCCTGCGGCGGGGCGGATAACACCCGCCAGACATTATACTGCGCGCTGCGGGTAATTGAGCGACCTTCGGGGGCCGTCTGCGCGCGCATACCGGCAGCAGCCTCCTTCGCCATATCGACATGGACAAAGCGCGCGGGATGCGAATTGTCATTGGCTTCGTTAGCGCCTGACTTTTCGGAAAAGCGCAAGATGCCCATCGGTGTCATGGCCACATGGTCGCAGCTGGTCAGTTCCTTCAGCAGTGCAATGATCTCGCCGGAATGCACTCTGGCGACCTGCTCGAGGTCGGTGAGGTCCTCTACTGCGCTCTTGTGTCGGACCAGCGTGAAGCCTTCGACGTCGAGGCTGCAATCCAATCCGCGCGCATCGTGGATTTCCACTTCGGCTGGTTTGAGCGGAACGAAGTCCTTTTCATGCGCATTGGCATAGAAGAAGGGCTTCTTCTCGGTTCGCTCGGAATAACCGATGGGCGCGCGGATGGATGACATCAGGCTTCCTCGAATTCCTCCGTATCGATCGTCGGGCGGATCGCGTCGTGATAGCGATGGCCGCGGATCGTGGAGTGATTGATGATGCGTCCTGCCTCTTCGACGACATCGGAGGAGACTTCCACCCTAGCGGCGGTAAAGTTCTCTTCCAGATGGGCGATGGAGGTGGTGCCGGGGATGACATGGCAATGCTCGCCCTGTTCCAGCACCCATCGCAGCGCCAGCTGCGCGGGAGCAAGGCCATTATCACGGGCCAGTGCCTCGAATTCTTCGATCACCGCGAGATTTTGTGGCCAATTCTCGGCACTGAAACGCGGCATCTTGGTGCGTAAGTCCTTCTCCTCGAGGGTGGAGGGATCGCGCAGCACACCGCCAAAGGCACCGCGGCCGGTTGGGCTAAAGGCGACCATGGCAATGCCCAGATCTTCGCAGGCCTGCAGCACACCCAACTCGACATTGCGCGTCCAAAGCGAATATTCGGGCTGCACGGCGGCCATCGGATGCACTTCATGCGCCTCGCGAATATGCGCAGCACTCCATTCGCTTACTCCGTAGGAGCGGATCTTGCCCGCCTCGATAGCCAGCGCCATCGCACCGACGCTGTCCGCAATCGGCACCTTGGGATCGAAACGGTGCATGTAATAGAGATCGAGGTGGTCGGTGCCGAGCCGTTGCAGACTCTTGTCCAGGTTTTCGGCAATCGCCTCCGGACTGCAATCGATCCCGCGCCTTGCGCCATCGACCACCAGGCCGAGCTTGGATGCGAGGAAAAATTCGCTGCGCCGGTGCATTACCGCTTCGGCAAGCAGTTCCTCATTCGCGCCGCCGCCATAGATATTGGCTGTGTCGAAATGATCGTAGCCCAGGTCGAGCGCACGATTGAGCAGCTTGATCTTTTCATCCTGCGGTGGCGGTGAGCCATAGGCCCAGCTGAGGTTCATGCATCCAAGCCCTACCGGATGGACGCCCCGCCCCGCGATTTCCCGCTTTGCAATCGCCATCAGGACCAACCGTCCTGTTCTTCAAGGCTGGCTGCCAGCGCGCCGATAGTGCGGTAGCATTCGATAGTGCTCGCAACCGAGCTGTTCGGCTCGCGGCCTTCACGGATCGCTGCGATGAACTCGCGGTCCTGCAGTTCGATGCCGTTGTTCGACGGAACGTCTACGCCCGACAGGTCGATGGGTTCGTCCTTCCCGTTGTAGAGATCGTCGTAGCGCGCGAGGTAAGTCGCGGTGTCGCCGATGTAGCGAAAGAAGGTGCCGAATGGCCCGTCATTGTTGAACGACAGCGACAGTGTAAGGATCTGGCCCTTCTCGGTCTTCATCTGGATCGACTGGTCCATCGCAATGCCCAGGACGGGGTGCTTGGGTCCTTGCAGGATGTTGGCGGCGATCACCTTGCTGCCAGTCATGTACTGGAAAATGTCTATGGTGTGGGCCGAGTGATGCCACAGGAGGTGGTCCGTCCAGGAACGCGGTTCACCCTTTGCGTTCTTGTTTTCGCGGCGGAAGAAGTAGGTCTCCACATCCATCGACAGGACGTTGAAGTTCCCGGCGTCGATCTGTTGCTTTACATATTGGTGCGACGGGTTGAAGCGACGGGTATGGCCCGCCATGCAGACGAGGCCGGTTTCCTTCTGCTTCTCCAGCACCGCTTCGGCATCGGCCAGGCTGTCTGCCAGCGGGATTTCGACTTCCACATGCTTGCCTGCGTCCATGGCCTTCAGTGCCTGGTCGGCGTGCATCTGTGTCGGTGTGCACAGGATCACTGCGTCGACATCGTCACGCTCAAGCATGGCTTCGTAGTCGGTGGTGGCAAAGGGGACGCCGTACTTGTCCGCCATGGCCTGCGTCGGTTCGATCCGGCGACCGACCAGCGCGGTCACTTCCACGCCGTCGATATTCTTCAGCCCATCAAGGTGTTTTTCACCGAAAGCTCCGCCACCCGCGAGTGCGATCCGCATAGTCTGCTCCTGTCTTGTAGCCGGCCTGAATGGCCGAATGAAATTCCTAGGTCTTTGATTTGATATATTGGGCGATCTTGGCGAAGAGCTCGTTCATGGCGTGAACCGATGCGTCATATTCCTCGTTCTTCTCCTTGATGAGCATCACCGGCCAGCGCGCCTGATGCTGCTTCACCTTGTCGAGCGCAGATTTCACCATCTCTCGTAGCTCGCCGCCATCAGAATATTTCTGGGCAAGCCTCTCCAACTCGCCGATCTCGTCCTGGATACGCAGCCGAAGCTTGGCATAATCGGATTTCCATCCCTCGGGTTTGGTCTGCGAGAGCCTGGCAATTTCTGCCCGGCTGCGTTCCACCTGGTCGATTGCCTTTTGCAAGATGTCGAGCATCGCTCCTTCTCCTCTTCAGTTTCTCCCCCGCTCGTCCGTCTTACTCTTAAGTAGTCGGGTGCCCGCGCACTCTCCCCTCCGCGGGCACCCATATATCATGCCGCTTCGAGGCTGTGACCCGAATGGATCACACGCGGATCGAGCGGTGCTCCCGCCGTTTCCTCCGGTTGCAGGATCAGTGCGCCAAGAGCGGTGTTGGAAGCCGGGATGTGGTAGAAGGTATAGAGATCCTTCACCTTGTCGCCCAGCGCGCCGCGCATGATCAACCACATGACCAGCTCGATGCCTTCGCTCCCGGCTTCGCGCAGATATTCGATATGCGGCATCTTGCTGAGTGTTTCGGGGTCCTTGATCAGCTGGTCAATGAAGTTCAGGTCGAACTCCTTGTTGATCAGGCCGGCGCGGGGCCCCTGCAGCTGGTGGCTCATGCCGCCCGTGCCCCAGACATGGACGTTGAGGTCTTCTGGGAAGCTTTCCACCGCGGCCTTGATGCTGTCGCCCAACGCGAAGCAGCGCGCACCCGAGGGCGGCGGATAGGTCACGACATTGACCGGGAAGGGGATGACCTTGCACGGCCATTCAT
>CAJXLD010000232.1 GCA_913055595.1 uncultured Altererythrobacter sp. | reverse complement strand
TAATCGTTGAAGTCGAAATCAGCGACCGCGCGCTTCATCTTGGTGTCGAGATCGACCAGCAGCGCGAGCATGTAGCGCTCCAGCTCGGGCATGTCCTCGACTGCCACCGCTTCCGCCGGATCGTAATCGGCGAGGGCGCCGAGCATGTAGCGGAAGGTGTTGCGCAATTTGCGATACTGGTCCGCCACGCCCTTGAGGATTTCCGGCCCGATGCGGTGGTCCTCGGTGAAATCGACGCTCAGCGCCCACAGGCGGATGATGTCGGCGCCATATTCCTCCATCACCTTGAGCGGGTCGACGGTGTTGCCGATGGACTTGGACATCTTGCGCCCGTCCGCCGCCATGGTGAAGCCGTGCGTCAGCACCGCCTTGTAGGGCGCGCGACCGCGCGTGGCGCAGCTTTCGAGCAAGGACGACTGGAACCAGCCGCGATGCTGGTCGCTGCCTTCGAGGTAGAGGTCCGCGGGCGGGCCTTCAAAACCCTCGGGCCGCAGCAGGGCGGGCCAGCGACCGCTTTCGAGCACATAGGCATGGGTACAGCCCGAATCGAACCACACATCGAGGATGTCGGTGATCTGCTCGTAATCCTCGGCGTTGTAGTCGGGTCCGAGCAGGTCCTGCGCGCTGTCGGCATCCCAGGCATCGACGCCCTCGGCCAGAACAGCAGCAATGATGCGTTCGTTGACCGCCTTGTCGACGAGGTATTCGCCGCTCTCGCGATGGACGAAGAGGGTGATCGGCACGCCCCAGGCGCGCTGGCGCGAAAGCACCCAGTCGGGCCGCCCTTCGACCATCGATCCGATGCGGTTGCGGCCCTTTTCGGGGACGAAACGCGTTTCCGCAATCGCCTTCAGCGCGGTCTCGCGCAAAGTGGCGGTATTGTCCGCCTGCGTGCCCAGCGCGACGGCCCCGCCGATGCCGCCCAAGGGGGCAACATGGTAGTCGAACGTGCCCAGCGGCTTGTCCATCGGCACGAACCATTGCGGCGTGCAGCGGAAGATGACCTTTTTCTTGCTGCGCCAGCTATGTGGGTAAGAATGTTGATAATCTGTGGACGCCGACAGCAAAGCTCCAGCTTGCTTGAGGTCTTCGCAAATCGGCCCATCGGGTGCGTTGAAATTGGGATTGATCACCGCGCGGCGGCGCTCGTCATCGCCGCCCAGCCACAGCCAGTCATCCTTGTACACACCGCCCGCATCGACGACGAATTTTGGGCCGATTCCGTGCGCCTTGCACAGCTCGAAATCGTCCTCGCCATGATCGGGTGCCATATGGACAAGTCCCGTACCTGAATCGGTAGTGACGAAGTCGCCCGGCAGGAACGGACGCGGCTCGGCATAGAAGCCGCCGAGATGATGCATCGGGTGGCGGGCGACGGTTCCGGCGAGGTCGGAGCCTTTTGTGCGCGCCACGACCTCACACAATAACGCCTCGCCCCCTACTGTTGCCTTTTGATTGGCTGGGACCATCCAATTCTTCGCGATCCGAGCAACAAAATCCCTTGCCAACTCCGTCGCAACTAGAGCGGTCTTGCCGCCCCAAACCTCAAAAAACTCGTCACGAAGCGCAACGGAAATTCCAAGTTCGGGGACAGAAATCCAGCTACTACGATCATTGGTGAACTTAAGCGTAATGTACTCAACATCCGGCCCATACGCCAAGGCCTGGTTCACCGGGATCGTCCACGGCGTCGTGGTCCAGATCACCGCATGGGCGCCGACCAGTTCCTTGATCGGGCTTTCGATGATCTCGAACGCCACATCGATCTGGGTCGAGGTGATGTCCTCGTATTCGGCCTCGGCCTCGGCCAGAGCGGTCTTTTCGACCGGGCTCCACATCACCGGCTTGGCGCCGCGATAGAGCTGGCCGCTTTCGGCAAACTTCATCAGCTCGGCAACGATTGCCGCCTCGCTCTCGAACTGCATGGTGAGATAGGGATGGTCCCAATCGCCGCTGATGCCGAGGCGCTGGAGCTGTTCGCGCTGCGTATCCACCCAGTGCTGCGCATAGGCGCGGCATTCGGCGCGGAATTCCTTTGCCGGAACCTCGTCCTTGTTCTGCTTCTTCTTGCGGTACTGCTCCTCCACCTTCCATTCGATGGGCAGGCCGTGGCAGTCCCAGCCGGGAACATAGGGCGCATCCTTGCCCGCCAGGCTCTGCGTGCGGCAGACCATGTCCTTCAGGATATGGTTGAGCGCATGGCCGATATGCATGTCGCCATTGGCATAGGGCGGGCCGTCATGGAGGATGAATTGCTCACGCCCCGCGCGCGCCTCGCGCAGCTTGCGGTAGAGCTCCTGCTCCTGCCAGCGCGCCAGAATGCCCGGCTCCTTCTGCGGAAGGCCGGCCTTCATGGGAAAATCGGTCTTGGGCAGGAAGACGGTGTCCCGGTAATCGCGCTTGGTATCGGAGTCAGACATGATCGCGGGCGCTTAGGCGAGAACGCGGTTTGCGGCAACAGGGCAGGTCACAGCACGCCCAGCCTTTCCCGGCGGCGATCGAGCCCTTCATTCGCCGCCTCAATCAGCGCGGCGGGGCGGCGATCCTGCGACGGGCGCAGGGCCGGGCCCAGCGTCCAGATATCCTCCACCCAGATCCAGCCATTGTAGCTGTCGGGAATTTCGGTGAGCTGTTCGGGCAGGGCAAGGCCGGTGGGGGCGGCATCATCGTGATAGGGCCCGACCACCAGCACGCGCCCGCCGCCCGCCTCCATGCGCGCGATCAGCCGGTTGGGCCAGCCCCAGAAGGCCCATTGGTAATTGAGCGGAATGATCATGGTCCCGCCTTTGCAGCTCGCGGGCAAAATGCTCGTCCAGCCGTAGAGCACGTAGTCGCGGCTGCACTGGCTGGCGCTTTCGACATGCCAGACCCAGGCATCAGGGTAGATCTCCGCCATGCGTTCTGACGGCCGCGCGCCGCCGTAGAAGGCGTCGCCGATCTGTTCAACATCGCGACCTGCTGCTGCCAGCTGCTCGGCAAGGATGTCCGACTCGGCGGGATTGTTCGATTTGAAATTGTAGATGATCGGTGTGCGCGGAAGGGCCCGCAGCGCTTCTTCCAGTGTCGGCACTTGTCCGGCGCCGCTTCCGCGAAAGGGGTATGTCGACCCGCCATCCGCCGTGTAGCCATAGCCGATATCGAGCGCCTGCAACTCCGCCATCGTGAAGGTACGCGTATCGCCCTGCGCCTGGGTGCGGCAATCGACGGTCCAGTCATGGAACACGGCGATCTCGCCATCCTTCGTCGGGGCAATGTCTATCTCGACCATTTGCGCGCCCAGCCTTTGCGCCATGCGCATCGAACGCGTGGTGTTCTCGAGATAATCGTGCACCGGCTCTTCGATGCGCGTTGCGGTGCAATCCTGCCTGCCAAGGCCAGACTTGTCGTAAAGCTGGTAGACGCCGCGATGCGCGATCAGCTTGGGACCGCCCTGTGGATCAGGGGCGAGCCAGCTGGCATTGGTCACGCTTAGCACCAGAACTGCCACGGCGGCACCGAATGCGCCGCGCTTGATCCATTTGGTCACGCCAGCAGCTCCCTCGCCCTCGCGCAATCCTTCTCCATCTGCACCACCAGCGCATCGAGCCCGTCGAACTTCGCCTCGGGCCGCAGGAAGTGGTGCAGCGCGACTTCGATCTGCTGCCCGTAGAGATCGCCGCCAAAGTCGAAGAAGTAGGGTTCGAGCAATTCTTTCGGCGGATCGAACATGGGGCGCACGCCGATATTGGCTGCGCCCTTCAGCTCTTGCCCGGTGGCGAGGATACGCCCCGTTACCGCATAAATGCCGAAACGCGGGCGCAGGTAATGGCCGAATTCCATATTGGCGGTGGGATAGCCGATCTCGCGGCCACGTTTGTCCCCGTCGATCACCGTACTGCGAATGGCGAAGGGGCGGG
>CAJXLD010000231.1 GCA_913055595.1 uncultured Altererythrobacter sp. | reverse complement strand
AGGACGAAGCCATTTATGCCGCCTTCGACAAGGCGTCGCACCACCTGCACTTCATCGCGGTCGTCGGCGCATTGCTCCACCACCAGATGGACGTCGCTGATGCTCGCCTGCTGCAGCGCACCCATCAATAGTTCGCTCAAATAGGACGAAGAGGGGTTGGCATAGAGCAGCGCAATGCGCAGCTGTTCGCCGCCTGCTAGACTGCGCGCTGCACGATTGGGCGAATAGTTGAGCTTTGAGATTGCAGCCAAGACCTGTTTGCGTGTCGCGTCGCGAACATTGCCTTCGCCATTGATCACCCGGCTGACAGTCATCGGCGAGCAATTCGCCTCGCGCGCCACATCCGCAATTGTCGGTGCCCCATTGCGGCGTCGGCCGCCTCGCTGACGGCGCTGCGCGCCCTTCTTAGCCTCGTCTGCCATGCTATTTGTCATAGACCTGCAAATACTCTGTCAGCAAGCACCACATCAGTTGCCTGGAGCTTCGGGGAATGAAAGACTTCGATAGTATTCGAGGCTTTCGGCGGGAGGCTGTACGCCTTCGGGCAGATCGAGCCCGTTGAGCGATAGCCAGTAGGCGATGCTTGCGTCGCGCCACCAGCGTGCTTCGGCCTGCTGGATGGCGAGGTTTTCGGTCACGGCACGGAAGCGTTGGGGATCGACAAATTCCTGCTGGCCAGTCCAGATCTCTGCCATTTCATCGACCTTCGCAACGCCACGATCATAACGATGGACCAACTCTGCCCACAGGCTGCGGCCCGTAGGCATGGGGTGGTCCCATGCCACGTGATGGAACCACAGCAGATAGGCAGGATCGATAGTGGCGACATCTTCCCACTCGGCAGCGACTTGGGGCGCATATTGGGAGAGGGCATCGCTGCCCGTCACCGTACGGTCGAAACCGATCCCCTCGGCATCGGCACGGTGGTAATAGCAAGGGTTCCATTCGGGCCGACCAAGGTCGCACACCCACGGGCCGGGTCCGTAATGGTGGCCCGTCGCCATCAGATGCGCGAGGCCGAGCGGGGTCATGTAATCGACCACCGCTTCACGGCTTTCGAGCATCATCGGGACGACAGCATCGAGAAACGGCTCCTCGCGGCTGAAAGTCTGCGCCGCCCATTCTCGGGCGATCTGTTCGCTCGAAAGCGTCGGGTCCCAGGCGAGGCGACCGAAGGCATACCAGTTGGCCTGATCGAAGTCGGAGCCGGACCAGTTGCGGTCCGACCCCGTATTGCCAACGCCTGCCATGCCGACAGGGGACACCACTTCGGCGACGGTCGCGCCATGGCCGGTATCGGCGTCGAGCACCTCCTCCCACATGGGTGCGAGGAAGGCGAGATGGCTGGCAAAGCCGAGATATTCCTTGGTGATCTGCGCCTCGAGCATGAGGTGCGTGTTGGGCATGGCACCGAACATCGGATGAAAGGGCTCGCGCGGCTGGAAGTCGATGGGTCCGTTCTTGACCTGCACGATCACATTGTCGGCAAATTGCCCGTCGAGCGGCACGAATTCTTCGTATGCCTGCTTGGCGCGGTCTGTCTCGTCCTCCGCCGAATAGACGAAGGCGCGCCAGATCACCGTGCCCCGATCTCGCAGTGCCTCGGCCAGCATGTTGGCGCCATCGGCATGAGTGCGGCCATAATCCTGCGGGCCGGGCTGGCCTTCGGAATTGGCCTTGACCAGGAAGCCGCCAAAGTCAGGGATGGCGGCATAGATCTCGTCCGCCTTGGCCTGCCACCATGCCGCTACCCGAGGATCGAGCGGGTCCGCCGTGTCCAGCCCGCCAATATCCCGAGGGGCACTGAAACGCGCAGAAAGGAACACACGGATGCCATAAGGGCGCCAAGCGTCAGCCAAGCGCGCCAGCTTTTCGATATAGCGCTTCTCCAGCATCATGGCGCGCGCATTGACGTTGTTCACCGCCACCGCATTGATGCCGATGCTGGCATTGGCGCGAGCGTAATCGATCATCCGCTGGTCGAGCCGCTCGGGCAGATGCCACCAGTCGAAGATCGAGCGCCCGGCATAGCCGCGCTCGACATGGCCATCGGGATTGTCCCAATGGTTGAGCATGCGCAGCGGCATGGCGGGAGTTGAGATGGTGCTGATCGCGAAGGGGTCTGCCCCTTGCGACAATTCCCGCAGCAGGGCGTAGACTCCGTAGAGGCACCCGACCGGGTCCACTCCAACAAGCTGAATACCCTCCCGATTGGCAGGCACATCGCCCGAACCAATACCAAAGCTGCCCGAGGGAACCTCGTCATCGTCAAACTTGCACTCAAGCCAAACGATCCCGTTCTCTTCGCCCATGGGGCTCAATTTCCGCCCCAACAATTGTTCGAGGCCGCGATGGAGTTCCTCAACGGCGGTGCGCACGATGGGATCATCATAGGCGCCGGAATTCGTCACGCTGACCGGATCGAACGCCTCCAGCCTTTCCAGCGCCTCGCCTTCCAGCGGCGCATAACGCAGCCATAGATCATAACCGTCTTCTGCTTGTGCGGGAGACGCGAGAGATAGCGCGGCCAGGACGGTTAAGCATACCGCCGCAATCCGGTTGACAAGTTCTCTCCCTCGCATCATGGTAGCGCTACCACAAACTACCGCACAGTCAAGATAGCGGTGACAGGGAAGAGGGATTACTCAATGCGTAAATTGCTGCGGGCCAGCCTGGTCGCAAGTGCCGGAATCATGGCGCTTTCAGGCCCGATTTCGAGTCAGATCGCGGCGCAGGAGCCGACAGAACAGGTCACCCGCCCGATGGCCGATGCCGCCTATTGGGATGCCTCTCTCCCTACTTCAGAACGAGTCGCCGACCTTGTTTCGCGCATGACGCTGGAAGAAAAGGTCGCGCAGATCATCACCATCTGGGACGGCAAGGCCGATATCCAGGCGGAAGATTTCACCTTCAGCCCGGCAGAAGCGAGCGCCAATTACCCACATGGCGTCGGCCAGATCGCGCGGCCGAGCGATACCAGCGGCCCGGCCAGCCCGCGCACCACGCCTCGCCGCAATATCGAGGATTCGGTCCAGTATGTGATCGACGCACAGCGCTGGGCAATGGAAGAAACGCGCCTCGGCATTCCGATCCTGTTCCACGAGGAATCGCTCCACGGTTTTGCCGCCAAGGATGCGACCAGCTTCCCGCAATCGATCGGCCTCGCTTCGACATGGGACCCAGACCTTGTGCGCGAGGTCAACGACCTCATCGCCGGTGAAGTGCGCGCCCGCGGCGTGCACTCGGTTCTCTCCCCCGTTGTCGACGTCGCGCGCGATCCGCGCTGGGGCCGGATCGAGGAAACCTTTGGCGAAGACCCTTTCCTCGTCGGCGAAATGGGCGTTGCCTCGGTCGAAGGCCTGACCGGCGTCGGCACCGACCGCACCCTGCGTGACGGGCAGGTGATGGCCACGCTCAAGCATATGACCGGACACGGACAGCCTGAGAGCGGCACCAATGTCGGCCCTGCGCAAATTTCAGAGCGCACATTGCGTGAAATGTTCTTCCCGCCCTTCCAGCAGGTGGTGGAGCGCACCGCCATCGACGCGGTGATGGCGAGCTATAATGAGATCGACGGCATCCCCAGCCACTCCAATCCCTGGCTGCTCAACGACGTGCTACGCGGCGAATGGGGTTTCCGCGGCGCGGTGGTCTCCGATTATTACGCCATCGAAGACCTTGCCCGCCTTCACCAGATCGTACCCGACTACAAGGCAGCCGCCGAACTGGCACTGCAATCGGGCGTCGATGTCGATCTGCCGCAGGGCGCCGGGTTCGAGAACCTTGTCGAAAGCGTGAACGATGGCAGCGTATCGATGGCCGATATCGATCGCGCCGTGTCGCGCTTTCTGACCATGAAGTTCAATGCCGGCCTGTTTGAGAATCCCTGGCCCGACCTTGAGCAATCGCTTGCGTCCAACGGGCCGGAAGGCGTGGCACTGGCCCTCGAAACTGCCGAGAAATCGCTCATCCTGCT
>CAJXLD010000230.1 GCA_913055595.1 uncultured Altererythrobacter sp. | reverse complement strand
GGTTTGAAGAGGTCCGCCGGACATTGCCGGAAGACTTGCATGCGGAATATCTGCTGCGGATCGTCGATCGGTTGAAAGCTGCCAAAAAAGACGCGACCATCTACGTCGGACCGGGACATTTGATCGCTTGGACCTTCCCCGAAAAGGAACCCGCCCTGATCCGCGATCACCTGGAGGGGCTGCGGGCACTCTTCTCCGCGCCTCTTCTCGTGGGCGACAACCAGGTCGATGTCGGGATCACCTTTGGCGTGGACCTTACTGCCAGCCCAAATGTAACGCGTCGCCTCGCTGCAGCCGTCGATGCGGCCGAACGAACCAACGAAACCTATGAACCCATCGCTATCGCCGAAGTCGCCAGCGATGAAGACCTGATCTGGAACATTTCCCTACAGGCGCGTATCGACGCAGCGCTTGCAAATGGCGAGATCTACTTGATCTACCAACCCAAGGTCCTCGTCGATACAGGGGAGCTGGTTGGCGTGGAATCGCTCGTGCGCTGGCGCGACCCGGTCAAAGGCCTTATCCCTCCAGACCACTTCATCCGGCAATGCGAAAATGCGGGCAGAATGTCCCATTTGACCCGCCACGTGCTGACCGAAGCCTGCCGCGCCGGCAATATGCTTGCCGAGCACGGACGCAAAATTCCCGTCGCCGTCAATATCTCGGCGACGTTGGTGCATGAGCGCGACATCCTTACAATGGTGCGCGAAGTGCTGGCAGAGACTGAGTTCGATCCAAAACAGCTGACACTCGAGATCACCGAGACCTATCGAATATCGAATTTCGATCGGGCAAACGAAATACTGACTGAATTGCGCGGCCTTGGCCTTAAACTATCGATGGATGATTTCGGTGTCGGTGCCGCAAGCCTTGAAGCCCTGCAATGCCTTCCCTTTGACGAACTCAAGATCGACCGTACCTTCACCTCACAAATCAAGGACAATCCCAAGGCCGAAGCTATCGTGCGCAACGTGCTCCGACTTGGAAAGGACTTGCGAATCATAGTGGTAGCTGAAGGCATCGAGGATGCCGCAACCTTAACCAAATTGCGTGAATCTGGCGGGGTTGTGGCCCAGGGATTCGGTATCTCCCGCCCAATCCCTCTAGATAAATTGTTGCAATTTCAATATGTTAAAGAAAACGAGCCCTTAAAAACTATAGTTTAAACTTTACAAACAGTTATGGTTAACCGATAAAGCTTGTGTCCAAACAAGGAGACAAGTCATGGGCCGTAACATTTATGACTGGCTTTTTGGCGGTCGCGCCTAAGTCGGCAAACACAAAGAGTTAGAGAAAGGGCGCTTTGATCGGCGCCCTTTTTTCATGGGACTTCCGGATCGATTGGTGTCGGGCTTGGCCTGTGGCTCAGCTCCGTACATCTTCCAGAACTGCGGCCCGCAGCTCGGCGATCCCCATGCCTTTTTCCGATGAGGTAACATGCAGCACCGGATGCGCGGCAGGATGTTTGCGTGCCTCTGTTCGCACCTGCTCTGCCACGCGCTCTAGCTCCGCCACTTTCACCTTGTCGGCCTTTGTCAGTACCAGGCGATAGCCGACGGCAGCCTCATCGAGCATCTTCATCATCTCGCGATCGACATCCTTGATGCCGTGGCGACTGTCGATGAGGACCAGCGTACGCTTCAGCGGCACCCGCCCGCGCAGGAAGGTGCGCACGAGGCTCCGCCATTTCTCGACCACTTTGACCGGCGCCTTGGCAAAGCCATAGCCGGGCATGTCGACAAGACGGAATTGGGTAGGCTCCCCCACCTCGAAGAAGTTGAGCTCCTGCGTGCGGCCCGGCGTCACCGAAGTGCGCGCAATTGCCTTGCGCCCCGTCAGCGCGTTGAGCAGCGAGCTCTTGCCGACATTGGAACGACCGCAGAAAGCTACTTCCGGGTAATCCGGATCAGGGATGAACTTCAGCTGCGGCGCCGAGAGCAGAAACTCGACACGGCCCGAAAAGAGGCGGCGCGCCTCTTCTGCCAACTCTTCCTGCTCCGGCGTCACGTCACCCTGCCTATTTCTCTTCGGCGGCTGCACGCGCCTTTTCCGCAGCTTCCTTCTCTGCCTGCGCCTTCAATTGCGGGTGCTTGGAATAGAGATATTTCTGCTGCGCCAGCGTGAGTATGTTCGACGTGATCCAGTAGAGCAGCAGGCCCGACGCGAAGGGCGCCATGACGAACATCAGCACCCAGGGCATGATCATGAAGATTTGCTGCTGCATCGGATCCATCGCTGCCGGGTTGAGCTTGAACTGCAACCACATGGTAAAGCCCAGCAGCACGGCCAGAACGCCGATGGCCAGGAATCCGGGCGGATCGAAATCCAAGAGGCCAAACAGGTTGAGGATCGTCGCCGGGTCAGGAGCGGAAAGGTCCTTGAGCCAGAGATAGAAGGGCTCATGCCGCATTTCGATGGCGAGGCGAAGCACCTTGTACAGCGCGAAGAAGATCGGGATCTGCAGGAAGATCGGCAGGCAGCCCGCCAGCGGATTGACCTTCTCCTCTTTATAGAGCTTGGCCATCTCCTGCTGCAGCTGCGGCTTGTCATCCTTGTAGCGCTCCTGCAGCGCCTTCATCTTGGGCTGCACTGCACGCATCTGCGCCATGCTGGCGAACTGCTTCTGCGCAATCGGGAACATCAGCAGGCGGATGATCACGGTGAGGCAGATAATTGCCAGGCCGAAATTGCCCACAAGGCCGAAGAGGAAGATCAGCACCTGCCACATGGGCCAGGCGATGAAGCGGAACCAGCCCCAGTCGATGGCGAGGCCGAATTGTTCGACACCAGCCGCCTGGTAGGCATCAAGCACGGCACTTTCTTTCGCACCGGCAAAAAGCTGTGTGGTCTTCTCCAGCGTCACGCCCGGTTGCACGGTTGCCGTATCATAGAGCAGGACTGCTGCATATTTGTTGGCACCCGCCTCGCTAAAGGAGATTTGTGTCGGCGTATCGACTTCGGGGATGAGCGCGGACATCCAGTAAATATCGGTGAAACCGATCCATCCGGGACGACCAGAAAAGCTGACCTGCCCGCCTTCGTCATTCACGTCATCATAGTCCCAGCCAAAATCAACAGAACCATCGACGGCAGCGATGGGGCCTGAATGGACGTTGAAATTGCTGGGGTCGGCGGTCAGGCTGGTACGGTTGATCAACGCGCGCGGGCGAACGGCAACCGAGCCTTCGGAGTTATTGGTCACGGCCTGCCTGACCGTAATCATGTAATGCTCATCAATGCTGTAGTTCAGTGTGAACAATTGGCCTTCGCCATTGTCCCAAGTCAGCGTGACAGGTGAATCAGGAGCAAGCGTATCGTCATCGGTGGTCCAGACCGTCTGCGCATTGGGCGTAGCCACACCGTCGCCCAACCAGTCGAAACGGGCGAAATGCTGCCCCGGCGTACCCAGCGGCGCAAAGAACTGCACCGGCCCGCTATCCGGATCAATGGTCTCGCGATGGGTCTTGAACTCAATATCGTCCACGCGCGCGCCGACAAGATTGATCGAGCCTTCCACTTCGGGCGCATCGATCGCGACGCGATCAACACTCGCGAGTTCGGTGGCCAGATCGCGCTCCACGTCTGACGAAATTGGTCCCGCAGCGGAAATCTCGACGCTGCTCTCTGTCTCAACCGGCTGTTGAGGCTGCGGGAAATACCGCGACATAACAAAGTCCCAACCCAGTATCAGGGCCAGGCTCAGCACGACGGCGAGAATAAGATTACGCTGATTGTCCAAGATGATTTCCCGTCCGGTTATTCCTGCCAGTGCCTGTCAAGGCACCGGATCGTATCCGTGTCCCCCCCAAGGGTGGCAGCGCAATAGACGCTTGATCGCCAGCCATCCACCCTTGATCGCACCATATTTTTCAAGTGCCTCGATCGCGTATTCGGAGCAGGACGGCGCATAGCGGCAAGTGGGCGGAAGCAGCCGCGAGGGGCCGCGCTGCCAAAGGCGCGCCACCAGAATGAAGATGCGCTTCATCTTCTTGCCCCG
>CAJXLD010000229.1 GCA_913055595.1 uncultured Altererythrobacter sp. | reverse complement strand
GTCGGACCGACGCCGCGCGAGCGCGAACTCGAAGCAGAAATCGAGCAGTTGCGCGAACGCGTGCATGTCCTGGAACGCATCGCCACCGAAGAAACTGACACCAAGCGCCTGTCGGCCGAAATCGACAAGCTGCGCGACGAATAGGGGAAAGGGAATGATGAGCGTGGAATTGCTGATTGCCGCCTGTTCGCTGCTGGGCCTGATGATCCTGGCTGCGGCGGCCTTGAAGGGGTGGCAGGGTTGGCTGGAGCTGAAAGAGCGCGAGCTGAGCCTGCGCAATGGCCCGATAGAAATCGAGGGCGGCGCACGAGAGGGCGCGGCCAGGATCGAGATTTCGGACCTCAAGGAACGCATCCGCAAGCTGGAAGCGATCGCAAGCGGGGTGGACCTCTAGGCGAAACGCATTAGATGCGCTGACATGCGCAGCATTGATGACATCCTTGAAGAATATGAATTCCTCGAAGGCGACGAGCGTTATCGCCTGCTGATCGAACTGGGGCGCGAGCTGGACGAGATGCCCCAGCCGCTCAAGACGGACGCCACGCTGGTGCGTGGCTGCTCTGCCCAGGTCTGGGTCTACCCCACCGGCGATGCTGGCCGATTGCACTTCCTGGCAGACAGCAATGCCGCGATCACAAAAGGCATCGTCGCGCTGGTGATCTCGGCGGTGCAGGACAAGCCCGCCAGCGAGGTCGCCGCGATGGACGTGACAGGGGCGCTTGCCCCCTTCGACCTCAAGAACCAGCTTTCGTCCAACCGCACGCAAGGCGTGCCCAATATGATCGCGCTGGTGAAGGAACACGCCGCGCGGATTGCACAGGGTTGAGGTGATGCGGCCGCTTTGGATGGCGGCCGGACTGCTGTTCGTGAGCCTCGGTGCAGTGGGCGCCTTCCTGCCCATCCTCCCGACCGTACCCTTTCTTTTGGTGGCGACATTCTGCTTTGCGCGCAGCAATCCGGCATGGGAACAGCGCCTCCTGGAACACCCGCGCTGGGGTCCGCCACTTCGCGAATGGCGCCAACGGCGCGCCATTTCGCGCCGCGCCAAAGTCTCTGCGCTTGCGGCGATGGGAATGGGCGTGCTGGTCACGAGCCTCACCCTGGGCTTCCCCTGGTGGCTACTGGTGCTAGCGATTGTCTCGGTAACTGGCGGCTGGATCTGGACGCGGCCGGAATAGATACAAACTGCAGCCTTGTGACCGCAACAAAGCGGGTGCATTCCAGTCCCGCAAATGCGGAGTCAACCATGATCGATCACGAATTGCGCAAACGGGTTGTGGCAGAGATGCACTTGCGGCGCTGGCCGTTGCTCACCCTGCCCTCAGTCGTGATCCAATGGGTACTGATTGTCAGTGAAGAGGAGAGGCAGGCCGAAGCCGACATTATCGGCCAGTTACCCGCTAGGGACGACGCAGCGGAACATCCCTCGCACCGGTCTGGGCAACTTTCCGAAGGCATCGCCTATGCTTGGGAAAGGCATAGCGAAGGCAGCAGCATCGCCCTGTTCATTGAGGGCGTGCATGAAGGGAAACTTGCTCGAGGCGAATTCTCCGACGACATTCGCAAAGCCATTGCTTGGGCAGAGACACTGCCCGGCGCTATCATGCGGGCCACGCAAATCTTCGTGGTGGAGCACGATGCCGCCGCAGAAAAGCTTTTGCCTACGCTGGATTTCAAACGATCCGAACTGATATCCTGCCATTTCGGCGGTTCGGCCCGGATGTGGTGTGATTTCAGGCTCAAGCAGGACAGCTTTGGCAAGCTTCTGGTGGCCGCCAACGGCACCGAAGTTCGCGATTTCACACGCCTTGTCCAAAGGTTGCAGGATCTGGGTAACTACCGCAACAAGGCACTCATGGGCCTTCCCGTTGCCCAGGAGGTCTGGCCACGGCTCGATGCGGTAGGCCAGAAGCTCTCCAACCTCGCCACGCGTGTCGCTGGACAGAAAGATCGGGACGATACGCTGATGGATGAATTGTCCGGCCTGTCACTGGAACTGACCTCGATCGCCAACGGGATCGATTACCGGATGAGCGCGACGGCCGCCTATGCGCAGCTGGTGGATGACCGGCTTGAGCAGCTCTATGTACAGCGAATAGAAGGCTACGCCTCGCTAACCAATTTTACCCAACGCCGCTTCTTGCCCGCTATTCGAACCTGCGCCGCGGTGGTGGAACGCGAACGAAAGCTTTCGCTTCGCGCCAGCCAACTCGCCAGCATGCTGCGCGCCCGGATCGATACGCGGATCGAAAACCAGAACGCCTCACTCTTGCGCTCGATGGAAAAAAGCTCACGCATGCAATTGCGCTTGCAGCAATTAGTCGAAGGGCTCTCTGTGGTTGCCCTCAGCTATTATTTGATCGGTCTGTTGGGATATCTTCTCAAGGGGTTCGGGCACCGTCTGGGCGGATTCGACCCGGAATTGGCGCTAGCCATTCTGGTCGTGCCTGTCGTGCTATTGGTTTTCACCGTCGTGAAATCTGTCAAATCGCGACTTCTTAGCGATGCCGAATAGGCACTGTGATCAATAGCCCTTCGAATTGACCTCGCGCAGTTCGACAATGCCTGCTTCACGCTGTGCCTTGAGTTCGGCCTTCAATGCAGCCGGATTACGGGCAAAGACAAATCCGAAGCTAACCCCGCCCTCTTTCGAGGTTGTCGCATGGTGGAGATTGTGCGCCTGGACCAAGCGTTTGGCATAGCCCTTCTTTGGCACCCAGCGGAAATAGCGCTGATGCACGAGCCCGTCGTGCACCAGCGTATAGATGATTCCATAGAAGAGAATCCCTAGACCTATCCATGTCCCGGGCCACCACGCTGAACTGCCCAGCACAAGAGGACTTCCTATGGCAAACATGGAAATACTCATCACCGCGCCGACAACACCATACAGATCGTTCTTTTCGAAGGTCTTGTCATGCGGCTCATGATGGTCGCGATGCCAGGTCCAGCCAAAGCCATGCATGATGTATTTGTGACTCGCCCAGGCGACCCATTCCATCGCGAGAACACTGGCAAGAACAATCAAGGCAGGGGCTATCCAATCCATAGGCACTAAATAGGGACTTTGGGCGCTGAAAGACAGCCCCGGCTTGCATTGCGGCGTATGCGGCGTAGATGGCACCACATGGCAAGCAAACCGACCACACTTTATGAAAAGATATGGAACGCGCACGTCATCGAGCAGCGCGATGACGGCACCTGTCTGATATTTATCGACCGCCACCTGGTGCATGAAGTTACCAGCCCGCAGGCCTTCGAGGCGCTGCGCATGACAGGTCGCAAGGTGCGCAGGCCCGAACTGACACTGGCCGTGCCCGATCATAACCTGCCCACGACGGCCCGCGTCGATGCCGAAGGCAAGCGCGTGCCCATCGCCGACCCCGAAAGCCGTAACCAGTTGGAAGCTCTGGAGCGCAATGCACCCGAATTCGGGGTGAAATATTTCGGAGCGACTGCCGCGCAGCAGGGCATTGTCCATGTCGTTGGTCCGGAACAGGGCTTTTCCTTGCCCGGCGCGACGATCGTTTGCGGCGACAGTCACACCGCCTGCCACGGCGGCGTAGGCGCGCTCGCCTTCGGTATCGGAACGAGCGAGGTCGAGCACGTGCTCGCCACGCAGACGCTGCAATTGCGCAAGTCGAAGACTATGGAAGTCCGCGTTGAGGGAGACCTTGGCCCGGGTGTCACTTCCAAGGACCTGATCATGCACATCATCGGCACGATCGGCACCGCCGGCGGGACCGGCCATGTGATCGAATACCGTGGCAAGGTCTTCGAGGAGATGAGCGTCGAAGGGCGCCTGACCGTCTGCAATATGAGCATCGAAGGCGGTGCGCGGGCTGGCCTGATCGCTCCCGACGAAACCACTTTCGCCTATCTCAAGGGACGCCCCTATGCACCCAAGGGTGAGGATTGGGACAAGGCCGTCGCCTATTGGAGGACATTGCGCACCGACGAAGGCGCTACCTTCGACAAGAGCGTGGTCATCAATGCTGCCGACGTCGAGCCGACCGTGACC
>CAJXLD010000228.1 GCA_913055595.1 uncultured Altererythrobacter sp. | reverse complement strand
GCACCACGCGCTACGACATCGACATGACCAAGTGCATCTATTGCGGCTTCTGCCAGGAGGCATGCCCGGTGGATGCAATCGTCGAAGGGCCGAACTTCGAATATGCGACCGAAACGCGCGAGGAACTGCTCTACGACAAGGCGAAACTTCTGGCGAACGGGGACAAGTGGGAGCGGGCAATCGCCGCGAACCTTGAAGCCGATGCGCCGTATAGGTAGGGGCGCGGCGTGACTCTCATGACATCCACGAATTTGCGCGTTGATCACCCCTCCCGTTTACGGGAGGGGAAGCGAGACTTGGCAGCTTGCCTGCCTAGTCGCAGCGGGGTGGGCCTTGCGGCCCAGCGCTTCGCGCCCCACCCCCAACCCCTCCCGCAAGCGGGAGGGGGGCAGTGATCCACACTCTTGCCTTTTACCTGTTTGCGGTGATGGTCCTCGCGTCCGGTGCGATGGTCGTGCTTGCCCGCAACCCGGTGCATTCGGTCCTGTGGCTGATCCTCGCCTTCTTCAACGCGGCAGGCCTGATGGTCCTCGTCGGGGCGGAGTTCATCGCCATGCTGCTGGTGATTGTCTATGTCGGCGCGGTCGCGGTGCTGTTCCTCTTCGTCGTGATGATGCTCAACATCGATTTCGCCGAATTGCGGGCAGGCTTCATCAACAATGCACCGCTGGGAGCTGCAGTGGCGCTCATCCTGTTGCTCGAACTGGTGCTAGGCATTGGTGCCTATAATGCGGGCCTGATAGAGCTGGGCGCGCCAGATGGCAGCGCCGCCCCGCTGCTGGGCGAGAGCAATATCGAGAACATCGGCGCGCTGCTCTACAGCCGCTATCTCTTCCTGTTCGAAATGGCAGGCGTGATCCTGCTGGTGGCCATGATCGGCGCCATCGTGTTGACGCATCGCGAAAGCCGTGCCGTTCGCGGGCATCAGGATATCGCCAGGCAGGTTGCCCGCCGTCCGCAGGATGCGACCGAAATGAAGCAGCCGGAAGTCGGCAAGGGGGTCGAGCTGTGATTACCAATGCACAAGGCCCGCTCGTCCTGAGCCTGTCGAAGGACAGTCGCCAACCATGCTTCGACAAGCTCAGCATGAGCGGAGGTAGCCAATGATTGGCATCGAACACTATCTGGTGGTCAGCTCGATCCTGTTCGTGCTGGGAGTCTTGGGGATTTTCCTCAACCGCAAGAACGTTATCGTCATCCTGATGGCCATCGAGCTCATTCTGCTGTCGGTGAACATCAATCTGGTCGCTTTCAGTGCCTTTCTGGGTGACCTGACCGGGCAGGTTTTCGCCATGTTCGTCCTCACCGTGGCCGCCGCAGAGGCTGCCATCGGCCTGGCGATCCTCGTCATCTATTTCCGCCGCCGCGGCACGATTGCCGTCGACGACATCAACCGGATGAAGGGATAGGATGTTGTCCTCCATCCTGATCATAGTTTTCGGGCCGCTGCTGGCGGCAATCATCGCCGGGCTTGGCAACCGCATGATCGGCAATGTGCCGGCCAAGGTTGTGACGACCGGCGCGCTGTTCCTCTCCTGCGCGCTGTCATGGCCGATCTTCCTCGGCTTCCTGACGGGTTCGGAAGTGGCCTCCGTCACGCCGGTGCTCGACTGGGTGCGGTCGGGCAATATGGAATTCGCCTGGGCGCTGCGTGTCGATACGCTGACGGCGGTCATGCTGGTGGTGATCACCACCGTCTCCGCGCTCGTCCACCTTTATAGCTGGGGCTATATGGAGGAGGATCCGGACCAGCCGCGCTTCTTCGCCTATCTCTCGCTGTTCACCTTCGCCATGCTGATGCTGGTGACGGCCGATAACCTCGTGCAGATGTTCTTCGGTTGGGAAGGCGTGGGCCTGGCGTCCTACCTCCTCATCGGTTTCTGGTTCAAGAAGCCCAGCGCCAATGCCGCTGCGATCAAGGCCTTCGTGGTCAACCGCGTGGGCGACCTTGGCTTCATGCTCGGCATCTTCGGCACCTTCCTGGTTTTCCAGACCACCAGCATTCCCGAAATCCTCGCCGCTGCACCAGCCATGCAGGGCGTTTCGCACATCACCTTCATGGGCATGCGTCTCGATACGATGACGATCCTGTGCCTGCTGCTGTTCATCGGCGCGATGGGCAAGTCCGCGCAGCTGGGCCTGCACACTTGGCTGCCCGACGCGATGGAAGGCCCGACACCCGTCTCAGCGCTGATCCACGCCGCCACCATGGTGACCGCAGGCGTGTTCATGGTCTGCCGCCTGTCGCCGATGTTCGAGGCCGCACCCGTTGCGCTGCTGTTCGTGACCTTCATCGGTGCGGCGACCTGCATCTTCGCCGCAACGGTCGGCACCTGCCAGTGGGATATCAAGCGCGTGATCGCTTATTCGACCTGCTCGCAGCTGGGCTACATGTTCTTCGCGGCCGGTGTCGGCGCCTACGGCCCGGCGATGTTCCATCTCTACACGCACGCCTTCTTCAAGGCGCTGCTGTTCTTGGGGGCTGGCTCGGTAATCCATGCCATGCATCACGAGCAGGACATGCGTTATTATGGCGGTTTGCGAAAAGAGATCCCGGTCACCTTCTGGGCGATGATGGCCGGCACTTTGGCAATCACCGGTGTAGGCATTTACGATCTCCACGCCGGTTTCGCGGGCTTCTGGTCCAAGGACGCCATTATCGAGGTAGCCTATGCCAAGGGCACCGAGATGGGCATGTTCGCCTTCTGGATGGGCGTGTTCGCCGCGCTGTTGACCAGCTTCTACAGCTGGCGACTGATGTTCCTCACCTTCTGGGGTAAGCCGCGCTGGATCGAGAGCGAGCATATTCAACACTCGGTGCACAAGACGCCTGAACAGGCGGGTGAAGATACAACTGGTGGCTATCATCCGCATGAAAGCCCCTGGTCTATGCTGGTCCCACTTGGCCTGTTGTCTGTGGGCGCGGTGTTCGCGGGACAGTTCTTTGCTGGGAGCTTCCTCGACAGCGCCGAATTCTGGGCGAGCTCCATCACCTATAACGAGCAATTGATGCACGCCATGCACGAGGTTCCAAAGCTCGTGAAATACGCTGCCTTCATTGTCATGGTGCTGGGCCTGCTCACTGCAATCTATGCCTACATCCTGCGCAAGGATATTCCGGCCAAGGTCGTCGAACAGATCGGCCCGATCTATCGCTTCGTTTATCGCAAGTGGATGTTTGACGAGCTCTATGACTACGTCTTCGTCAAACCCGCCTTCTGGCTCGGTCGGATCTTCTGGCAGAAGGGCGACGTGGGAATCATCGACCGCTTCGGCCCCGATGGCGCAGCCTTGGCGGTGAGCAAGGGCGCTGTCCTCGCAAAGAAGGTCCAGTCCGGATATCTCTATTCCTATGCGCTGGTGATGCTGCTTGGCCTTGTCGCGGCGATTAGCTGGGTGATTTTCGCATGACCGGCCTTCCGATCCTTTCCATCATGCTGCTCGTACCGTTTGGCTGCGCGATGGCCTGCTTCTTCCTCGATGCGAAGACAGCGCGCGTGTTGGCCCTTGCTGCTACGCTGATCGACCTCGTCCTGGGCATGGTGCTGTGGCTGAATTTCGATATTGGCGGCGCGCAGTGGCAGTTTACCGAGCGAGCGGACCTGTTTGCAGGCTTCCAGTATGCGCTGGGCATAGACGGCATCGCGCTGATGCTGATCATGCTGTCGGTATTCCTCATGCCGATCTGTATCGGCGCCAGCTGGACTTCGATCACCAAGCGCGTAGGCGAGTACATGGCGGCCTTCCTGTTCATGGAAGTTCTCATGATAGGCACCTTCGCCGCGCAAGACCTGTTCCTGTTCTACATCTTCTTCGAAGCCGGCCTGATCCCGATGTACCTGATCATCGGCATCTGGGGCGGGAGCGACCGCATCTACGCCAGCTACAAGTTCTTCCTCTACACTCTGCTCGGTTCGGTGCTGATGTTCATCGCCATGCTGTGGATGGTGAATGAGGCGGGCACGAGCTCGATCCCGGCACTGATGCAATATGACTTCCCCGCAGGGGCGCAGACCTGGCTGTGGTTGGCCTTCT
>CAJXLD010000227.1 GCA_913055595.1 uncultured Altererythrobacter sp. | reverse complement strand
CTGGGCAAACAGGAGCAGGGCAAACACCAGTAGGACACGGTGGGACTTCACCCGATCGAACGAAATCATCAACAATCCCACAACCGCCAGGACCTGCAAGATATCGCCGCGATAGACCAGCGCATGCAGGGTGCCGATCAGGAAGAGCAGCACCAGCCTCCAGGCGAAACGCAGCGTAAAATCGCCGCCGCGTGCCCGTTCATTACCCATAATTGTGGCGAAGGAGAAACCGAACAGCAGCGCAAAGATGGCGAAAGCCTTGCCCGAAAAAATCGCGAATATGGCTTCGAACCAAGGTCCCGGCACAGGATCGAGCCAATGGAGTTCGAACCGCTCGACACAATGGACCAGGAAGAGACCCAGCAAGGCCCAACCGCGCAGGGCATCGACCATCACGATTCGTTGCTGCGGCACTGCCACCTCCCCTCCGGCAGGCGGCATTCTCCGCTGTCCGGTGGCGTCGAACCTAAAGGATCGGAAGCGTCTGGCTAGACGTAATCTCAGTGGGTGAGTTGTTCGACAACGCTGGGGTGGATCTGGCCGAAGAAGCGGATCGTGGCGCGGCGGCCTTCATGCCGGAGCACCCGCCCGTTGATCTCAATCCGGTCGGCAATGGTCAGATGGAGGAAATCGAAATCTCTATCCCACTCAGCCTGCGCCTCGGCCGCACATCCATCACAGGTGATATCCGATATGGCAATGGGGAAGGACTGGCGATCGCAATCGCATAATCCACCGATCGGCAGCTTTTCAGCCTCGCGTGGGGCAGTCGCCATGCGACCCTCCGTTACAGTCCAGAAGCTCACTCTAACGGCATATAGTTAACGCGCGGTGTTCGCCCCATTCATGCAAGGTAAGGCTTTCCGAACAAGGCAAAAAGAAAGGGCGGTCCTTTCGGCACCGCCCTTTGCATGTCGAGTGTATTGGCGAAGCGATCAGGCGTCGGCCGGGACCTTGCCCCAGACCTCTTCCGCCACCTCAATGCACAGGCCGATCTTGTCCGCCTGTTGCTGGGTCGAAATGTCGTTGCCATGCACGGTGCTGGCAAAGCCGCATTGCGGGCTGAGCGCGAGCTGGTCGAGATCGGCAAACTTGGCCGCCTCCTCGATCCGGCGCATGACCTCTTCCTTGCTCTCCAGGTCTCCCAGCTTGGTCGTGACCAGGCCGAGGACCACGGTCTTGCCCTTGGGCAGGAAGCGCAGCGGCGCGAAATCACCCGAGCGGGGATCGTCATATTCAAGGAAGAACGCATCGATATCGAGCTCGTTGAACATGATGTCAGCCACCGGCTCATAGCCTCCTTCCGCCGCATAGCTGGAGCGGAAGTTGCCGCGGCACAAATGAATGGCCCGGATCATGTCGTCGGGCGCGCTGGCGAAGCTGTCATTGATCAGCTTGGCGTACTGGCGCGTCGTAGCATCGGGATCCATGCCGCGCTTGACGGCATCGGCGCGCTGCTCGTCATCGCACAGATAGGCGAGGTTCGTATCGTCCATCTGCAGATAACGACAGCCAGCCTGCGACAGCTGGGCCACTTCCTCGCGATAGGCGGCGGCGACGTCGGCATAGAACTCGTCCATCTCCGGATAGATGTCCTCGGGAATACCCGAACGACCAGCGCGGAAATGCAGCATGCTCGGCGACGGGATCGACACTTTGGCCATGCAGTCATCGCTGACCTGGCTGGCGAGATAGTTGTAATCGTCCAGCTGGATCGGCTTCTCGTGCTTGATCTTGTCGGTGACGACCATCACCGGCGGGGCAAAGGACACGTCCTTGCCTTGGTCGTTCTTGAAGGCCTTCTTCAGGCCGCCGCGTTCCTCGACACCCGATAGCTTCAGCAGGAAGTCCGTGTGGAAGAAGTAGCGGCGGAATTCGCCGTCGGTAACGGCCTTGAGGCCGAGGCCTTCCTGCCACTTCACGAGTTCGGCAATCGCCTCGTCCTCGATCTGGCGGAGTTCCTCATACGAAATATTGTCAGCAGCTCTGTGCTGGCGCGCCTCGATCACCGATTGGGGACGAAGAAACGAACCGACGTGATCGGCGCGCAAGGGCAGTTTGGTACTCATGGGTTTTGTCCTGTCTAAGCAATGATTTGGCTAGACCAGGGTCATAACGCGGGCTCGCGCTCGACTGGACGCATCTATCTACGCGCATTGCCGCCACATAGGCAACAGCATTCTTGTGCACTTGCGAGAAACCGCATTTTAGCGAGCACCTCTGCGAAAAAGTCCCTTGATCGTCCTGCGCCGCTTAGTATGCCAAGCATACAAACGGGCGCAGGTGGTCGCAGCGCCTATAGGGAGAGTTTTATGAGCAAGCGGATTGGCTTTGCGACAGCCTGTGCAGCACTTTTTCTGGCGAGTTGTGGCGATAGCGGACCGGAATTTTCCGGCGTAGCCACCAGCGGTGTGACTGATGCGATGATCGCTTCGGCGCCCGAAGGCGAATGGCTGACCTATGGCCTCGACTATGGCGAACAGCGCTTCAGCCCGCTCGACCAGATCAACACGGACAATGTCGATGGGCTTGGTCTCGCCTGGTACGCCGATCTCGATACCGCCCGCGGGCAGGAAGCCACGCCGCTGATGCACGATGGCGTGCTCTACATCACCACCGCATGGAGCAAGGTGCAGGCCTATGATGCACGCACGGGCGAGCTCAAATGGGGCTATGACCCCCAAGTGCCGCGCGAGACGCTGGCGGTTGCCTGTTGCGATGCCGTCAATCGCGGTGTGGCCCTCTATGGAGACAAGGTCTATGTCGCCACGCTCGATGGCGACCTTGTAGCACTCAACCAGTCAGACGGTGAGGTCGCCTGGCGTTCCACCGTCGTTCCGGACCGCGAGAATTACACCATCACCGGCGCCCCGCGCATTGCCAATGGCAAGGTGCTGATCGGATCGGGCGGGGCGGAATATCGCGCGCGCGGTTTCATCGCCGCCTATGATTGGCAGACGGGAGAGGAAGTCTGGCGCTTCCACACTGTACCCGGCAATCCGGCCGATGGCTTCGAGAACGAAGCGATGGAGCGCGCCGCTGCGACATGGGGCGGCGAATGGTGGGAGCTTGGCGGTGGCGGCACCGTGTGGGATTCGATCACCTTTGACCCCGAGACAAATCTCGTCCTTTTCGGCACCGGCAATGCCGAACCTTGGAACCCCGGCGCCAATGATCGCATGGGAACGAGCGAAGACGGCGAGTTCGGCGACAATCTTTACACTTCTTCCGTCGTGGCCGTGGATGCCGATACGGGGGAATATGCCTGGCACTTCCAGCAGACGCCCGAAGATCGTTGGGATTATGATTCCAACGCGCAGATCACTATCGCCGACCTCGAGATCGATGGCGAGATGCGCCACGTGGCCATCCACGTTCCCAAGAACGGCTATGTCTATGTCCTCGACGCGGCGACGGGCGAGTTCATCTCCGGCACCGGCTGGCATCCGATCAACTGGTCGCTCGGCCTCGATCCCGAAACCGGCCGTCCGGAAATCAATCCGGAAGCCCGCTATGAGCAGACCGGCCAGCTTTGGGTTTCGCTGCCCGGCGCGGGCGGTGCGCATAGCTGGCACCCGCAAAGCTATGACCCCAACAGGGGCGTGGTCTATATTCCGGCCAATAATGGCGGTTTCCCCTATATGGCAGATGATGACTGGGAGGAATCCGACATCGGCTTCCAGACCGGTCTCGACAACGCAGCCACGGCAATGCCTGCAGATCCCGCATTCCGGCAGATGAACCTTGATGCCACCACCGGAGCGCTGGTGGCATGGGATGTCGCAGAGGGCGAAGAGGTCTGGCGCGTCGACTACACCGGCCCGTGGAATGGCGGCACGCTGGCGACCGCTGGCAATCTGGTCTTCCAGGGCACAGCCGATGAACGCTTCGTGGCCTACGACGCCGATAATGGCGAGGAGCTGTGGTCCCATCCCACCCAGACCGGCGTGATCGCTGCACCCATGACCTATATGATCGATGGCGAGCAATATGTGGCTATCGTCGCGGGCTGGGGTGGCGTGTGGGACATTGCGCCCGGTATCC
>CAJXLD010000226.1 GCA_913055595.1 uncultured Altererythrobacter sp. | reverse complement strand
GCCAGCAGCCTGGGACAGGACGCGCACAGGTTCGGGGCCTTCGATGCTGCAGTTGTGGGTGTGACCGCGGTCTGGAGCATGGCTCAGGCGTTCTTCGGCAGGCGCAATAATCTTTGGCGGCGCGGCACGCGCATGCGCCTGCGCGACAGTGATGGGGCAGAACTCGAACATGCCGGTGGTGCGCCGCTGGACGAGCGCTATTTGATGTTTGCATCCACCCTACAGACTTTCCCTGCCGGCCTGCGCCCGTTCAAGGATATGGTGGCACCTATCCGCGTAGCCCTGCTCGACAACTCGCGTCGTCGTTTGCTCTTGCGTCTACCGTTGATCTTCCGCGGCTTTGGGGGGGAAGGCACGCGGCGACAAGGGTTCCATACCCATGGCCTGAAGACCTTTGATTTTGACATTTCGGATCGCTTCATCCTCGACGGCGAGGCGTTCCCGCCTGGAGCCTATCGCGTGACGCCGGGCCCGGCTCTGCGCTTTATCGTCCCGTGAGCAGCGATCTCGCCGCGCGTATTGGCGTGGTGCTGGATCGTGAAGTCCATCCCGCCATTGAGAATTTCGCGGCGCGTCTGGCCGATGAGGCCAACGCGCAGGCAGTTCTTTTCTACGGTTCAAACCTGCGCACCGGCTCGCTCGAAGGCGTGATCGATTACTATGTGCTTACACCGGGCGCGCCGGAGACGGGACTATGGCCGCGCGTATCGTATCGCGAATGGGAGCATGGCGAAGACACGTTGCGCGCGAAGATTGCCACCATGAGTTTGGCGAAATTTGTCGAAGCCTGCCGCGGCGACACACTGGATACGACCATCTGGGCGCGCTTTGTGCAGCCCTGCGCGCTCGTATACTCACGTGACCAAGCGGCGCGCGATGAGGTGCTGGGCGCGCTTGGCCATGCCGCGCGCACAGCTGCTCGTCTTGCCTTGGCAGTCGGCCCGGATGCGGGCGAGGAAGCGGATTACTGGCGCGCTTTGTTCCGTTCCACATACAAGGCTGAATTGCGGGTGGAAAAGCCGGGGCGCGAAAATTCCATCCTTGAAGCCAATGAAACGCATTTTTCCGGGCTCTTGCCTGCTGCCCTGGCAGCAGAAGGCATTCCTTTCGAGCAGCCCGAAACGCAGCTAGTTCCGCAATTGCTAATTTCGGACCGGCAAGCGATCCTGCGCTGGTGGAGCAAGAGGCGGCGCTGGGGGAAGGCGCTCAATATTGCTCGGCTACTGCGTGCAACGCGCACTTTTGACGGTGCGGGACGCTACGCTGCCTGGAAAGTGGAGCGGCATACGGGTGTAAAGGTCAAGCTGACACCATGGAGAGAGCGACACCCGATCCTCGCCGCGCCGCAAGTGTTGTGGCAGGTCTGGCGGGCTAAACGCAGCGGCTGAGTTTGCCGCGCGTCATCTACATATAGCGCATACGAATATTGATGGTGACGGGCGCATCGCCCACTTCGAAGCGTGTCTTGCGATAACTCGGCTTGCCGAGGTTGAAGATATTGATGCTGGGGTTGTTCGACATCGCCCCGCCATCGCGGAAGATGTCGGTTTCGCCATTGCCGTTGACGTCGTGGCGCACGGCCACGCCATAGGTCCCGGCGCGCGGGACGGGCAGGCAGAAGCTCATGGAGCCCTCACGCGCAGGCGCTTCCATGCGATAGATCCAGCGCCCGCTTTCCAGCCAGTCTTCCTTGATGCCGCGGTACAGCTGGACACGGACGATGCCGTCGGCGCTTTCGATCTCGGAAATATTGACGCGAATGGAAGGCCGATCACCGCTGCAGACAGCAGGATCATTGCTGATCTCCTGCCGGTATTGGGCAAACGCAGGTGCAGCCGCCCCAAAGGCAGCCATGCAGGCCCCGGCAAAGACCAGCGCATATTGAGCGCTGCGAGTATTTTGCGTCATGTTCTATCCAAAATGATCCGAACGCCTATGTGGTGAAGCTTGTTCGCCAGAAAAGACGCTGCGGATAATGGCAAATCCAATTTACTCCTGTGACAATAACTGGATTCGCGCCAGTGAATGCCTGCTGAAGCAGCCTGTCAGCATTTGGCACGGCAATAGGCAAGCGTTTGTCTTTCACCCGTGTGGAAAATGGACATGCCCCCGCTTGTTCGCCGATTCGCAGAGGCGTAACGCAATTAGCCACTGTCATGACGTCTCCGCTTATCTCGCCTTCGATCCTTTCGGCCGATTTTGCCCGGCTGGGTGAAGAGGTGCGCGCAATCGATGCTGCAGGTGCGGACTGGATCCATGTCGATGTGATGGATGGCCATTTCGTGCCCAACCTCACAATCGGTCCGGGCGTGGTGAAAGCCTTGCGGGCGCATAGCGACAAGCCTTTCGACGTGCATTTGATGGTATCGCCCGTCGATGCCTGGATAGATCAATTCGCCAAGGCTGGTGCAGATATCATTACCGTGCACCCTGAAGCGGGTCCGCATGTCCACCGCAGTGTGCAGGCGATCAAGGCGCTGGGAAAGAAGGCGGGCCTTTCGCTCAATCCGGGCACACCCGCAAAGATGCTCGATTATCTCTATGAAGAGATCGACCTCGTGCTGGTGATGAGCGTTAATCCCGGCTTTGGCGGGCAAAGCTTCATTTCCAGCCAATTGCGCAAGATCGAGGCGATCCGCCAGACGATCGACAAGCGCGGGCTTGACGTGCTGATCGAAGTCGATGGTGGCGTGAATCCCGAAACGGCGCGACAATGCGTCGATGCGGGCGCCGATGTGCTGGTGGCGGGTTCGGCGACCTTCAAGGGCGGACCAGACCAATATGCCGCCAATATCCGGGCATTGAAGGGCGAATAGGCATGGACGACCTTTCTTCCCGCCTGCGTGACGATACTCAGGATCAGCTGCGGGAAGGTCCGCAGCAGATGGCCATCCCGCTGGATGACCATCGCGAGGAGGAGCTTGTCCTCGCCGCCAAGCCTGAATCTACGCCGAGGGTTAAGGCGCAGGAAGACGAAAAGGACCTCACGACAGCGCGCGCGCTGGTCCTTTCCGATTTCAATCCGCCGCGTGTTAGCGCCGGAGAGCGGCTGATCCGTCTGGCCTATCGGCTTGGTGTGCCCGGCTCTACGCTTTCCGCGCCTTTCGCCAAGGCTGCGCGACCGCGCCTGCTGGCCAGCGTGGAAAGTCCGCTTCCGGGCGATCGCGTGGCAGGAATGGCTTTGCGTGCAGGCCATTTCCTCGTCCATGGCGTCAAGGCACCGATTGCCCAGGTCGATTTCTCTCCTGTTGCCAAGCTGACCGCGCCTTTCAATCGTACGGTTCACGGTTTTCACTGGCTGCGCGATCTGGGGACCGGCGGTTCGCTGCCACAATGCGCCCCCACTGCCCAACGGATCGCTGCGGCCTGGCTGGATGTGAATGCCGTGCCGGGCAAGGGTGCTGCATGGCATGTCGAACATGCCGGGCATCGCTTGCTGGCCTGGCTGGTCCATGCACCCTTGCTGTTGTCGGGGCAGGACAAGGCGTTTCGCGGCCGCATAATTCATTCAATGGTGGAAACCGCCCGCTGGCTCGATCGCCATGTAACGCGCGCCGAAGACCGGCAGGGCGAGGTCATCGGCTGGTGCGCGATAACCGCTGCGGGGCTGCTGCTTTCGCAGGGCAAGCCGCGGCGGCTGTTCGGCGAGGCGGGACTAGTCCGCGCTCTGGGGGAGCTGGTGGGAGACGATGGCGGAGTGCTCTCGCGCAGCCCACTGGCGCAAATGGATGTGATTGCCGCGCTTGTCGATCTCTCGGCCTGTTATCGCGCCACTGACCGCGACCCTCCGCAAGCGATAGAGACGATGCTCGGCCTGTTGGTCCCGCCATTGCTGGCGCTGACGCATTCCGATGGCGGCCTGGGCAATTGGCAGGGCGCTGGCGCAGTCAAGGCTGTGCGCATCGAGGAACTGGTGGCTGCAAGCGGCATCCGTACCCGCCCGCTGCGTGATGCACGCCAGTGGGGCTATCAGCGGATTACGTCGCGCCCGCGCAAGGCGGTGCTGCAATTCGATACCTCACCACCGCCTCTCGCTCGCCATGCGCGCAATGGCTGTGCTTCCACGCTCGCTTTCGAATTCAGCCATGGCGATTATCGCCTGATCGTGAATTGCGGCGGCTC
>CAJXLD010000225.1 GCA_913055595.1 uncultured Altererythrobacter sp. | reverse complement strand
GGCTCGTCCCATTCGGTGACGCGCGTGGCCTGGACCCCTCCCTCCAGCCCGGTCCACGCGTTGAGGCCGATGAAGTTCACGTAATTCGTGCCGAGCAGCAGCAGCTGCGCCATGATGGCGTTGTTGTCCTCGTTCTCGGACAGGTGGCAGTCGGTGCAGGTCTTGGTCTCGGTCAGCCGCACCGTATGCGGGAAGTGCGGGGCAAAGGCCTGGCTGGAGAAGCCGATCGAACTGATCGGCGGTTGCTGCACATAGATGCGCTCACGGTTGATGTTGGTGGAGGAGAGCACCAGCGCGCTGGAGGAGCGGACCGGCGCGACCTGGTTGCCCTTGGAGGACTGGTGCACGCCCAGCTGGAACATCTGGTCGCGCGCCACCTGCGGGTTGTAGGTGGCGAAATTACGCGTCGTTTCGCCTTCGTAGCGATGCGTGGGCGTCTGCCAGTTCGCCTCGATCGGCAGGTGGCACCCGCCGCAAGAGGTGGTCCAGGACAAATGGCAGGTGAAGCAAGCCATATCCTCGTCACCATGCGCGCGGTTTGCCGGTTCCACACCCAGTCCGAAGTTGAAGGCGCCCGTTTCCGCCCCGTCGCGGCTCATCAGCTTGGCGCGCGCGGATTTGCCGTTGAAATTGGGGCTGGCCGGATCGACGCTGTCGCGCACGAGGCTGACATCCCATTCGAGCTCGGGATCGACGATGGAGCGCTGGACCAGCTTCTGCCTGCCTCCGCCGGCATCGACCCATTCGAAACGGCGACGGCCATCGGGATTGCGGATCAGCGTGAGGTCATGCCCGCCCGGAGGCGCTGCGGGGCCCGATGTGCGCAAATTGGGATAGGCGTCCGCCGTGCCGTGACAGTCCTTGCAGCCGATTTCGATCGCATTGGCGACCTCGCCATAGATGAGGCCATTGCCGTGGCTGTCCTGGCTGAAGTGGCAATCGGCGCATTGCATGCCGTTCTCCGCATGGATGCTCATCATATGCACGGACTTGCCCGGGTTCACGCCCGCATCGACGAACTGGTCCTCATCCTCGCGGCGCCATTTTTCGGGATCGTCATTGGCGACCATATTGCCCTCGGCGTCGAGGAGGTTGCCCTCGCGGTCGCGCTTGAAGATGGCGCGGAAGTTCCAGCCATGGCCGTGATAATCGCCGAACTGCGTGTCGCGCGCCTCGGCATTGAGGTCATAGACGTTGCGCAGGAAGTCCACGTCACCCCACAGCCCGCGCGGTGCAGCACCTTCGGGGTTGCGATCATTGATGGCGCGCACTTCCTCCGCCGTAGGATAGCGTTGGGTGAGATAGATTGCGGCGTAATCCTCGTCGCTCATGCCTTCGGGGCGGGGTGTGTGGTTTTCCGGCCCTGGCCACATCAGATCCGCGTCGCTCTCATAATCCCACATGGTGTAGCCCAGGTAGGAATTGAGGAAGATATTGGGCTGGTGCATGTGGCAGTTCATGCACTGGCTGGTGGGGATGGCGCGGGTGAAGACGTGCTGCAGCGGGTGGCCGCGTTCCAGCTCGCCCGGTGCGACTTCGTGGCCATCGCCGTGTTCGTCTCCATGCCCGTCGCCCGGCTGGATCAGACCACCATGGCCGACATCATGATCGTCCCCATGGTCCTCGTACAATTGGCGGTTGATCGTGGGATCGCTGGTGATGGTCTGACCATCTCGGCCATATTGCGCATAGATCAGAGAATGGCGCGGTTCGCGGTCATTGGCATAGACCACGTGGCAGGATGAACAACCCGAATGGCGATAGTCGCCCGGCTGGTCATTGGTGCCGATAAACCAGGTGAATGGGTCGTTGAGGCGCGTCTTGTGGATGTTGAGCACCGGGATCGCGGCGCGCAGGCCAGTGCCCGGGCCGCGATTGGACTGACGTAGGTCAGGTCGACCCGGCTCTTCCAGCCGCTGCACCAGTCCGGTGGGGTTGGGCAGGCCGATTTCGGGGAACTGGCTGGCGATGTTGCGCCCGCCACGCTCGAACACGCGGAACACGTCTGCTGGCGGCACCACCTGCCACGTCGGCAGCGGGTAGAGCGTCGCCAGTGCGCCGCGTGCCTGCTGTTCTGCGGTCACCGTGCCAGCCGGAATGCCGGGTGACAGGATACGCGCCGCCTCACCATCGCGTGTATAGGCCTCGCCAATGACGTAGTTCTTGTAAGGCAAAATGCCGTTATTGTAGGACGCGCCGCCCCACAGCATGGCGCCGGTGGCCATTAGCGAGCGCTCCGCCGCCTCGATCAGCGACATATGGCATGCACCGCAAGCCTCGCGCGCCACGCGGTAATCGCTGGGGTTGTTGAAGCGGACGAATTCCGGGCTTTCGTTGTTGAGCAGCGCATAGGAACGCTGCGGGTTTGCCGAACTGGGGAAGTGCCAGCTTTCGGGCAAGGTCGGCAGCACATGCGCCGCATCGCGCGCAGCGACATAATCCGGGTGGTCAAAGTCGAGATCGGGATTGCCGATAACATCGGCATTGCCGCCATGGCAGTCGGTGCAACCCAGCCGCACGGCATCGCTGGCATGCATGGTCGGCGCATCGGTCTGTACATGGCAGGAATAGCAGCCGTCCGACTTGGCCATCATCGCCTCGATCGACTGGTTCTGTGGCGCGGCGGGTGCGCGGACCAGAGAATAGTCGCGCTCGACCGGGGTCTCCCCGCCGCCTGCAGCCTGCGTCTGCGGGCCGATAATGACCGCAGCCGCGGCCACAACGAGGCTGGTGGCGAGTGCGATATGACGCTTGGAGAAGGCAAGTTTCAGCATCAGTAGCTCAGCGTCACATTGGCGAGGATGGAGTAGTAAGCCCGGTCATCGCCGAGATTGTCATAGAGGTCGCGGAAACCATCACCCGAAACCAGCGTGGCGGCGGACAGGCGACCGACAATGTTCTGCGTCGCCTTGGGCCGCCAGATGGCAGAGGCAGAAAGGTCGAAGCCGATGTCCCTGGGGATCGAACCTTCTACACGCAAAGTCTCCAGCACCGCCGTGTTCTCGAACCACAGATGGTTGGCATTGGCGGACACGCGCAGTTCGGGCGTCAGGTCGAAATCCGCACCCACGCCCGCCAGGATCAGGCCGGGATTGTTGAAGTTCGACTGCCCCTGTTCCTTCGAACTGCGCAGCGAATTGAGGATGCCGTTGCGCCCGTTCACGCTGATTGCGCGACCGCCACCGGCAAAGGGGATCGTCTGGCGGATCCAGTAGGAGGTGTCGGCACCGGCAAAAACGGGATTCTCGAAAATCGCGTCGAAGCCCTTTTCGGTATCGTCAAAGGGGTCTCCATCGCCGCTGGCCCAGGCGCCGGACAGGCGAAAACGTGCCCAGTCGCGATCATAGGAGAGCTCGATGGCACCAAATTGCGCGCTGATATCGGCCGGACGATCGGTGAAGAAGCTGTTGCGGTCCTCGCCCAATGCCCAATAGGCGCTCGCCGTCATGTTGATCCGCCCGATGCGCCCGTCGGCATTATAGCCGAGATAGACCACGTCGTAATCGCGCCCGCGCAGACTGCCGAGCAGGGCGGGGCGGACTGGGAAACCATTGTCGTCTATCTCGACGCCATTGCCCTCACGATTGCGATTATAGGCTACGGTGAACTGGCTTGTCAGCGCGGGGATCAGGAAGTCCTGGCGATAGACATTGGCGAGAAACACCAGATCGTCACGCGGGCGCTGCACCACCGAATTGAGGCCTGAATTGGTGTCCTTTTCCAGCCGCCAGAAGGCACCGAGATTGTACTGGAAGCGGTTGTTGTCGCGTGTTCCAAAGAAGCGGATGCCCAGCTGGTTATCGTTAAACAGGAAGCCGCGGAAATCGGCCTGCATCGGCTGGATGCCGATGCGGAAGCTGTCGAAGTCATAGCGGTCGGACGTGTTGCGGATGTGATAGTCGAAGAAGGCTTCCTGCACGCCCAGGAAATGGTCTGTGCGGTGCGTCGGCTTGGATGGTTCGACATGCAGCACGCGCCGTTCGGGCACGTCCACATGGTTCACGTTGAGAGCGAGCGTCAGGCGATATTCGACATCTGGCGGCTTGTAGGCGGTGGCGCCTTTCAGCAGCGCAAAACCGGCGATGAAGGTCTGGGAAAAGACGTAGGAGAAGTCCTGCCCGAAGACATCGAGCCGGTCGGGGTCCTGTGTGGTCTGCACGCCCACCGGAATGGGGAAGGTGCGC
>CAJXLD010000224.1 GCA_913055595.1 uncultured Altererythrobacter sp. | reverse complement strand
GCGGCGCTTCGGAAGTCGAAGTGAAGGAACGCAAGGACCGCGTCGACGATGCGCTCCACGCTACCCGCGCCGCTGTCGAAGAAGGCACGGTTCCGGGCGGCGGCACGGCGCTGCTTTATGCCACAAAGGCGCTGGAAGGCGTCGAAGGTGCCAATAATGACCAGACGCGCGGTATCGACATTGTGCGCCAGGCCATCATGGCTCCGGTTCGCCAGATTGCCACCAATGCCGGTTTTGACGGTGCTGTGGTGTCCGGCAACCTCCTGCGCGAAAATGACGAAACGCAGGGCTTCAACGCAGCCACCGACACATATGAAAACCTGGTGTCTGCCGGTGTGATCGACCCGACCAAGGTCGTGCGTACCGCGCTGCAGGATGCCGCGTCGGTTGCCGGCCTGCTGATCACCACCGAAGCCGCTGTGAGCGAGATCCCGGAAGATAAGCCTGCCCCGGCCATGCCCGATATGGGCGGCATGGGTGGTATGGGCGGAATGGGCTTCTAAGACCTATTGTTGTCCGACAGATTTGGGGCCGGAGGGAGCAATCCTTCCGGCCCCTTTTCTTTGTCCGATTGCAACTTCCTGACATTGCGATAGTCTCTGACAGGAGAAGAGGACCAACGGGAGAGTTTGAAGATGCGCCGTTTGATCGCTGCGGCCCTGGCCGCGACCGCACTGGCAGGATGTTCTGAAGCTGAAGCGCCGGTTGCCGAAGAACCCGCTTACACCGCAAGCCAATATGGTGCGGCTGTCAGGGATATCGCCCGACCGGCAGAAGATCAGGCGCGCGATGAAAACCGCAAGCCGGGCGAACTACTGGCCTTTGCCGAAATCGATCGCGGCGACGTAGTGGGCGATTATATCATGGGCGGCGGCTATATGACGCGCCTGCTTGCCATGGCAGTGGGCACAGAAGGCAAGGTCTATGCCTTCCAGCCTGAAGAATTTATCGCCTTCCGTTCCGAATATGCGGATGAGCAGGATGCCGCCGTTGCGCCCTATGCCGATGTCAATGGCGATCCCGTTCAGGTCGTGCCGCTGCGCGGCCCGCTGGCCGAACCTGGTTTCCCCGAACCGCTCGACACCATCTTCACTGTGATGAACTGGCACGACCTCTATCTGGATGCCATGCCCGAAGGCACGCCCGAAACGGTCACCGCCATGCTATATGATTCGCTCAAGCCGGGCGGCTCGCTGATCGTGGTCGATCACCTGGCCGCAGAAGGAGCAGGCGCGGCAGCTGCGAATACGGTCCACCGGATGGATGCAGATCTCGCCCGCTCCGTGCTGACCGGCGCCGGATTTGTGCTCGAAGAGGAGAGCGACATGTATTCACGCCCGGATGATCCGCGCGATACCAATGTCTTCGATCCGAGCATTCGTGGCATGACCGACCAGTTCGCTTGGCGTCTGAGAAAGCCTACTGAGGAGTGATTCCCGGAGCAATTCCGAACGCGCGAAGGGGCCTTTCATGCCCTTTTGCGCGTTCTGTCGCCATCAGGACTCGTTTCGTCGCGGCGTGAATTGCCGCCTGACGTCGTGTCGTTAAGTTTTCCATAACTATAAAACTGGTAGAATTTCGGCTTATGCAGATCGGACCAATCGCGAAAATCATCGCCTGCGCAACACTGATGCTTGCGCCGATCGCACCTGCTCAAGCGCAAGACCAGAGCTTCGAAAGCGCCTTTGCAGAGGTGCAAAGTTTCGAAGGTGCTTTCGATCGGCAGTTCGGCACTGAACTTCGATCCCCTCGCGACTACAATGCCGATCATGGCAGTGCGCTGGAACGGCGGATCGCCCGGCTTGCCGATGGCAGCCGTGGACGGATCGGCGTAGCGGCGCTTGACCTGTCCACCGGAGAACAGATCGCAATCCTGGGCGACCAGCGGTTTCCCATGGCCAGCACCAGCAAGATCGCCGTTGCCGCAACCTTCATGGAAATGGTCGAGCAGGGCAAATTCAGCCTGACCAGCGAATTCCCGCTGTTACTGCCGGTGCGCTCACAAAAATTTTCGACCGCAGTCGCACCGGTCCGGCGCGGCGAACACATGCCCGCGCATCAATTGATCGACCTGATGATCACCCGCAGTTCCAATCCTGCCACTGATGCGTTGATTGCGGCGGTTGGCGGAGTCGATGTGGTGAATGACTGGGCGCGTCGGGCGGGAATCGAGGAGTTCAACCTGACCCGCGATATCGCGACGCTGGTGCGCGATGACGGCGAGTTCGATCCCGCAGTGCATATCGATGTGCGCGACAGCTCCACTCCCATGGCTATGGTCGAGTTGCTGTCCGGCCTTTATCAGGGCCGCTGGCTGAGCGCCGAAAGCCGTGAGGTGATCATTGATGCAATGGAACGGTGCCGCACCGGTACTCGCCGAATTCCAGCGCTCATGCCAGAAGACGTACTGGTCGCGCACAAGACCGGTTCTCTCAACAATACTTCCAGCGATATCGGGGTCATCACTGCTCCGGACGGGAGATCGATCGCCGTCGCGATCTATGTCACCGGACAGGGAACGCGAAGAAACCGCGAGGCCCGAATCGCCGAAATCGCCAGGGCCATTTACGATGGATACACGGAGCCGCGGCGCGTCTATGCCAGCGCTGACTATTGAGCGTTTGCCTGGCAAATCCCTTTCCAAGATCCCAAACATGAAAAAAGGGGCGCGGTCCTGAGACCACGCCCCTTCTTATGCAAAAGTCGCGAAGACTTATTCTGCAGCTTCTTCCATGGCGTCGCCAGCTTCGTCAGCGGCTTCTTCCATGGACTCGCCAGCGTCTTCAACGGCTGCTTCGGCGTCTTCGACAGCTTCGTCAACAGCTTCTTCCATGGCGTCTGCATTGGCTTCCACATCGGCCATGGCTTCTTCAGCGGTGGCGTCAGCTTCTTCAGCAGATTCCGAGCAAGCAGCCAGGGACAGAGCAGCACCGGCAGCAGCGGCGACGAGTACGATCTTGCGCATGAATCAAATTCCTTACACAGCAAATGGTCTGGGCACGGCGGTAGCGCGTGGCCCACAGTCAGCCCAAACAGCTGACCTATTTGCCTAAATACTGCCACAATTGGGGCCGCGCAAGCAGAATGTGGCACAATTGCGGCGAAACGCCCCTGCCGTGCCCAATGCTGTGTGTTGCCCGCACGTGGCGAATGACCGGCGCCCGATTGGCTGCTAGCACTCCAATTCATGAGCGATAAGCAGCACCTCTACCTGGTCGACGGTTCGTCCTACATCTTCCGCGCCTATCACCGTTTGCCACCGCTGACCGATCCTGCAGGAACCCCGGTGGGCGCGGTTTACGGCTACACCACCATGCTGTGGAAGCTGGCCGAAGACCTCGATAAAGCAGTGGGGCCAACGCATCTGGCAGTGATCCTCGATGCGGGGAGTCGATCCTTCCGCAACGACATCTATCCCGAATACAAGGCCAACCGGCCACCGCCACCCGAAGACCTCGTCCCGCAATTCCCGCTGATCCGCGATGCCACACGCGCTTTCTCGCTTCCCTGTATCGAGGAAGAAGGTCTGGAGGCAGACGATCTGATCGCCTCTTATGCTCGCGCCGCTGCCGCGCAGGGCTGGGACGTTACCATCGTTTCTTCGGACAAGGATTTGATGCAGCTGGTCAGCACCGGCGGCGACGGGACGGGCTCGATCGATATGCTCGACACGATGAAGAACCAGCGCATCTCCAGTCCCGAGGTGGAGGAGAAGTTTGGCGTTGGACCGGAACTGGTGGGCGATGTGCTCGCGCTGATGGGCGATTCGGTCGACAATATTCCCGGCATTTTCGGCGTCGGCCCCAAGACGGCGACCAAGTTGATCCAGGAACATGGCAATCTCACAGCCGCGCTTGATGCGGCCCAAGACATGAAGAAAAGCAAGCTGAAGGAACGGCTGCTCGAACATCGCGATGACGCCGAATTGAGTCGCGTCCTGGTTACGCTGAAAGAGGATGCCGCGCTCCCCCAGCCGCTGGAAGAGTTCAAGCTCGACGGCGTACCCAGGGAACCGCTCGCGGCTTTCCTTGAAAAGCATGGCTTTTCCAGCTTGCTGCGCCGCCTCGATGCGGGGACTGGCAGCCCGACGCGCAGTACGGATCTGAATCCCGCCAAAGCCGAACGCACAGGCGCCGATGGCTCGCCCGATGGCAACAGGCAGGACCTGCCGGACATGCCTGCAGTGGATCGCGAAGCCTATGAATGCGTGCAGACGATGGAGCGGCTG
>CAJXLD010000223.1 GCA_913055595.1 uncultured Altererythrobacter sp. | reverse complement strand
AGACGTGCGCCGAAATCGCTGGCCGTGCCGCGAGTGCGCGCGAGCCGCCCGTCAACGCCGTCGAGCAGCAGCGCAAGGCCCGCGACCGCGATGGCCAATAGGCGGCGCATGAGTCGCCATTGCCGATCTGGTCGCCGCACTTGTCGCTGGCGGGATTCTGCCGTCAGCCTGACGCTGCTGCGACCGAGCTGGAATGGGTCTTCACAACCAGGCCGAGCGCCAACAGTCCCGGAATCACCGCCACGAGCGAAGTCACAACACCAACTCCCAGACTGCCCGATGATTCAGAGATGTAGCCCGCGGCAAAGGGCCCGAAAGCCAGACCGACCAAGGTCGGGCCGAGCAGGAAGATGGCCGCAGCCGTACCTCGCATACGCGGCAAGACGAGCGCCTGGCTCGCAGCAGCACAGGCGCCCAGGGCGGATGCGGTCGCCATATTGCCCAGGAAGTTGCAGACGACAAAAGTAGCGACCGAACTGGTTGTGTAACCCACGAACAAGAGCGGAATGCTCAGCAAGAGCGGAATCGCCCCCACCATTGCCCGGCCTGCATCGAAACGCCGCGCCAGCCTGTCTGCCAGCCAGCCGCCGACAATGACCCCCAGGAAACCGCCCAGCGCATTGGGCGCCCCGATCAACAATCCCAAGTCCGTCTTGCTGAGCAGGAATGTCCGTTCGGCATAGGGCGCAGCCCAATAGGTGATCGTATAGCCAATGTAGGAAACCGCGCTGTAGAGAGCCACGACACCCATGAATGCCGGTGACTTCCAGGTCATAGAGAAAGCTTGGGCATCCTGCGCCCGCAAGGCGCTCGCCCAACTAAATACGGCATAATAGCCTATGGCTACGAACCAGAATTGTTGCCCATTGCCGAAGGCATTCGACGCCAGAAATGCAAGAGTCGCCAGAACTGCAGCTGCCAGGAGATTGCTTGCCAAGTTACGAGGGCCACGTCTTGCTGCTGAGAGCAATGTCAAAGGCGGCACGATTTCTGCGATTTCGTGAAAGAAGCTGGCCCAACCTCGGCGCTGATTGGACTTCTGAACCACCCCATCCATCGCGCCGCGTTGCGGCTCGCGCAGGGCCAGCACCCACAAGGCCAGAACGAGGCCGGGAGCGCCCACAATAATGAAGGCCGCCTGCCAACCCGCCAGCCCAAGCGGGCCGCCACCCGTATAGGCCGCGTTCCAGCTTTCCACTATCGCACCGCCGATAATCAGCGAAAGCCCGCTGCCGAGGAACAAGCCTGCCGAATATATGGAAATCGCAGTCGCCCTGATGCGCTTGGGGAACCAGTCCGATATCAGCGAATAGGCGCAAGGGTTGGCACTGGCTTCACCCACGCCAACGCCGATCCGCGCAAATGTGAGCGTCGCCATATTGCGCGCGAAGCCGGACAACATGGTCATGGCGGACCACAGGGCCAGCCCCGCGCTCAATAGCCGAAGACGTGGCACACTGTCGGCCAGGCGACCAAGCGGGATACCGAACAGCGCATAGAAGATGGCAAAGGCCGTGCCATAGAGAAAGCCAAGCTGTGCATCGTCGATGCCCAGATCCGCGCGGATATCGTTGGCCAGGATCGACAGGATCTGGCGGTCGACGAAATTCAGCAGATAAACCAGGAACAGGACACCAAGCGCATACCAGCTGTAAGCCGGCGCCTTGTCTTCTTGCTTATCACTCTCCCGTGTCGGCATCACGCTTCGTCAGGCAAAGCCGCATATGGTGTTGGATCCACCAGTCCCGCCTCTTCGAAACCCTTCTGACGCAAGCGGCAACTGTCGCATAACCCACAAGCGCGGCCGTCTTCGGCGGGATCATAACAAGACCAGCTCATCGCCGGATCGAGGCCCAGACGCTGCGCCTCCGAAGCAATTCGCGCCTTTCCCCAGTGCTGGAGAGGTGCATGGATGGTAAAAGGCCTCCCTTCCACTCCGTCGCGCGTGGCCAAACGTGCCGTCTCCTGGAAACTGGCGATGAAATCCGGTCGGCAATCAGGATAGCCTGAGTAGTCCAGAGCATTCACACCTATGAAGATGTCATGCGCGCCGATCGCCTCCGCCCAGGCAAGCGTGAGAGAGAGGAACACAAGGTTGCGCGCCGGGACATAGGTCACCGGGATGCCTTCTTCCACACCGGTCTTTGGGACATCGATATCGTCGGTCAGCGCCGACCCGCCAAACTGGCTGAGGTCGAGGGGCAGCACCACATGGCGCTCTGCCCCAAGCGCGCGAGCAATCTCACGAGCCGATTCAATCTCTATGCGATGCCGCTGGTTGTAGTCGATTGTGAGCGCACTGACGGCAAAGCCCTGTTCGCGCGCGATCCCCCCGGCGACCATGGAGTCGAGGCCGCCAGAGAGAAGGATCACCGCTTTAGGAAGATTTTCCGACATGCGGCACGGCTAGGCAGCTGGCTCGCCAAGGGCAAGTGCCATTGGTAATTATCTAGCCGCAAGGACCGGTGTGCCTTGCCTCGCCAACGAGGGAAAAAGGCGTACCGCCCTGGATGCCTTGGCTGCGCAGCTGGATGAGGCCGTTGCCCTCCTTTCGGATAACAGTTCGGCCATAGCCGTCTCCGCTACAGGTATATTGCACCGTCACTTCTTCCGGATCATCCTGCACGACGAAATGCGCGCAGCCTGATTGGTTATGCTGGATCTGGATCAACTCCCGGCCGGACCGAACGCAGATATCGCGGTGGCTACCATCGCTACGCAAGCGCAAATCCCAGCTTCCGCGATGCAGGGTGTCGAGCATGGCCAGTTCGGGAGCCTGCGCAGCGGCGGGCAGGCCGAGAGCCAGAATGGCCGCAGCTGCCAGAAATCCCAAGCGCAGAGTATTCCCTGGTTTCATGCCTTGCTTCCAATCACATTCGAGAAAGACCGCCTACCAGCTTCCAGATGAACGGCAAATGGACCTTTGCGTACGACGAACCGTTAATCCTGGATCGCAAACTGTTTCGAACAGAATTCACAATCAACCAGGATGATGCCGTCTTCATTGGCCATCTCCCGCCGGTCCTCCTTGGGAAAACGCGACAGGACTTCTTCGAAATGAAGCGTGGTACAGCGGCACCCGCGTGACAATCCCACGCCTTGCTCCACACGAATTTCGCGTTCGTCGTGATAAAGGCGCCAGATGAGCGTCTCCAAGGACAAATCGGGATCGATGATTTCGTCGCGTTGCAAGCTCTCTGCAAGAATGGAAACATGCTCCCATTCAGGATGATCGAGGCGCGTATGCAGGCGCTCGCGCCCCTCTTCACCCTCCGGCAGGTGCTGGACCAGCATGCCGCCGGCAATATTCCCGGCTGCACCTGACTTTATTGCGGTTCTGATCAAAGTCGGTACCTGCTCGCTCTGTGCGAAATAGGCCTGGACCGCCTCGGTCAACGATTCGCCTTCCAGCGGAACCACGCCCTGATATCGCTGGCCAGTCTTGGCGATATCGAAGGTAATGGCGAGATGGCCCTCACCGAACAGCTCTGGCAAGGTCGGATCGGAGCCCAACCTGTCGAACTCTGCGGGGTCATGCTGGACATAGCCTCGCAATTCCCCGTCGCGGTAATCGCACACCAGCAAGCCAATCACACCGCCTTGCGACTGCGCCTGTATGGTGAGCTGGTCGCCTGCTTCCTTTAGCAATCCCCCCATCAGTGCTGCCAGGACAATCGCCTCGGAAAGGACAAGCTTGATCGCCGGTGGGTAATCGTGCGCGCCCAGGATCGTATCCAGCACCGGCCCAAGCCTAACCGCCCGGCCGCGACAGTCGCGGTCAGGAATGGTGAAGGACAAGAGCTGATCGAAGCCGGTCTGCGGCTGGGAATTATCGGGGCTGGTCATTCGGGCCGATATGGGGACACCTGCTTGCGAATGTAACCCAGCGGATCATCGCAGCAATCCACAGCACCACAGAAGCACCGATTTCTGCGCGTGAATGCGGTTCTCGGCTTCATCGAAGACAACCGATTGCGGCCCCTCGAAGACATCCTCGCTCACTTCCTCTCCCACATGGGCGGGCAGGCAGTGCAGGAACTTCGCATCGGGTTTGGCAAGCGCCATCAGAGCGGCATTGACCTGATAAGGCGCAAGTTCAGCCAGCTTCTCTTGGACATGCTCCTGCCCCATGGAAATCCATGTATCGGTGACCACCACATCGGCACCCTTGGCCGCTTCGGCCGCATCGTGCGTGACGGTGATGGTCGATCCCGCTGCACGTGCAGCATCAACATAGAGGGCATCGGGCACATAGCTCA
>CAJXLD010000222.1 GCA_913055595.1 uncultured Altererythrobacter sp. | reverse complement strand
CCCACGGTTTCCCCGCGGTCGAGGACGTGCTGTCGGGCCGCGGGCTCGCCCATGTCGCGACGTGGATGAGCGCGCGCGCCGGGGAGACCCGCGAATATTCCGCCGCGCAGGTAATGGAAGCGGTGGAAGCGGGCAATGAAACCGCGCGCGCGGCACTCGCCTTCTTCGTGCGCATCATGGGCACGGTCACGGGCAACCTGTCGCTGATCCACCTGCCCTTCGGCGGCGTCTCGCTGATCGGCGGCGTGGCGCTGGGGGCGCTTGGTGCGATTGCCTTGTTCACTGCGGTCTATTTCGCTGCGCGCGAAATGCCTTCCTATTCCGCATTGATGAGCAGCCAGCAGGGCCAGACCGTGATCGTGCGCGCCCGCGATGGCAGCGAGATCGTTGCGCTGGGACCTTCCTATGGGCAATGGCTGCGGTCCGACGAGATTCCGCAGGTCATGAAGGATGCGATGGTGGCCGTGGAGGACCATCGTTTCTACATGCATTTCGGCATTGCTCGGTCTGGGGCGGGCTGTCTACAATGCTTTCAGTGAGGACAGGCAGGTTTCGGCCACCTCGACCATCACCCAGCAGCTTGCCCGCAACGTCTTCCTCAATTCCAACCGCACATTAGGGCGCAAGATCAACGAGGCGGTGCTGGCGATGGCGCTGGAATGGAATTTCTCCAAGGAACAGATCCTCGAGCTCTATCTCAACAAGGTCTATTTCGGCGGTGGCGCCTATGGCATCGATTCCGCCAGCCGCCGCTTTTTCAGTCATTCGGCACGCGAACTGAGCCTGGAGGAGGCGGCGATCATTGCCGGTCTGGTCAAGGCGCCCAGCCGCTATTCCCCAACTGCCGACATTGATGCCGCGGTCAGCCGCGCCAATGTCGTTGTGGGGCAGATGGTGCGCTATGGCGATCTCGATCCGTCGCTCGCGCGCAACGTCGATATTTCCGCCGTGCGATTGCGCGAGCAGGTAGGGCAGAACTCGGTCCGCTACTTTACCGATTGGGTGTTGCCACAGTTGGATTTCCTGCTCCCCAATGACGTTTTCGAACCGATTGAGGTGTGGACCACAATTGATGTCGGGATGCAGTCTGCTGCAACGGCCGCAGTTCAGAACAATGTCCCCGAAGGTTCGGAGGGCGCATTGGTCAGTCTCGACCGCGATGGCGCAATTCTGGCCATGGTAGGCGGCACCGATTATGTCACCAGCAATTACAACCGGGCGACCACCTCCGTGCGCCAGCCTGGCTCGGCCTGGAAGCTGTTCGTCTATCTCACGGCGCTCGAAGCGGGATATACACCCAGCTCGCCTGTAAAAGACGTGCCGGTGACGATCGACGGATGGAGCCCGCGCAATTCCAACGGTCGCTATTCGGGCGAAATCGATGTGCGCACTGCTTTTGCCTATTCGGTCAATACGGTAGCGGCGCAATTGGGCAATGAAGTCGGCTTTTCCAATGTCGCCAATATGGCGCGCCGTTTCGGCATAACCACGCCGATTACCAGCTATCCTTCCATGGTGCTCGGCTCCAACGAGGTACGCGTGATCGACATGACGCGCGCCTTTGCCGCTGTTTCTGCGCGCGGTCGTTCGATCGAGCCCTATGGCATTTTGCGCATCACCACGGCCGATGGCGATGAGCTTTATCGACACAGCCAGGCGCGTGCCTATACGCTGGTGCCCGATTATGTCGCTGCGGGAATAACCGACTTGCTGCAAACCGCGGTGAATACCGGGACCGGCCGTGCAGCACAGATCGGCCGTCCGGTGGCGGGCAAGACCGGCACCACCAGCGACAACAAGGATGGCTGGTTCCTCGGCTTCTCCAGCGGCATCACCACCGGCGTGTGGATGGGTCGGGACGACAATGCCCGCGTGCCGGGGATGAGCGGCGGTGCCGCCCCTGCGCGCGCCTTCGCTGCCTATATGCGTTATGCGGTGAAGGACCGGCCGGCAGAGGAATTCGATACCGAACTGCAGCTTCCCGACTGGCGGCTGGAGCCTGATGACGAGTTCTATTACGGCGATCCGGGCGAGTATTTCTACATAGATGAACAGGGAAATCTGGTTGAGCCGGGGGCGCCCAGTTTCGACGACGGTTTTGAGGGCTTCGATGTCGAGGGCGAGTTCCCTGATGGCCGAAGTGTAGAAGACATGGGCCTGCCACCGCCGCCCGCTGCGAGCGACGATTTCCTCGAACAGGCGACAGGAGGTGAAGTGCGGCGAGAAGGTTCGGCCCCTGGCATCGTTACCTTCAGGAGGGGAGCAGATCAGGCCGCTGGAGCTCCCTGATCAAATCATGCCGGAGAAGAATGAACAGGGCCGCCCTCCGATTGGAGAGCGGCCCTGTTCCTTGCTTGCCAAAATTCTTTCGCCGTCAGTCACGAAGCCGGACAGGGATCGTGCGTTCCGGCTGTCCGCGACCGCTGACCCGCATCAGGATCGCGTCACGGCCTTCCGCCTCCACCTCGGCAATCTGCGCTTCCAGATCGGCAGGAGACCTTACTGCAGAATAATTGGCGGACTGGATGATCGTTCCGCGATCGATGCCCTTACGTGCCGCATCCGAATTGGGATCTACCGCTGTCACGACCACGCCGGTCAGGTCAGGCCCCGCGCCCAGCTGGCGCGCAATCTGCGGAGTGATGGTAATGACCTGCACACCCAGCTTTTCCTCGATCATGCCGCTGCTCTTTTCAGGAGCAAGTGGATCAGCATTTTCGTCATCCGGGTTGAACAGCTGCGCGCGCAGCGCTTCTTCGCTGGGGCGGCGCCCCACGGTCACATTCACCCGGCGGCGTTCGCCATCGCGAATGAACTCGACCGGAACTGTCGTGCCCGGAGCGATGTTCGCCACAAGATAGGACAAGCTCTGGTCGCGCGTGATCTCTTCGCCATCCACGCTGGTCACCACGTCGCCCGCCTGCAGGCCGGCAGCTTCTGCAGCCTCGCCGGGCTGGACCGACTGGATAAATTCGCCGCTGTTTTCAGGAATGCCAAGTGCAGCTGCGAAATCTCGATCTACCGGCTGGATCTGCACGCCAAGATAGCCGCGCTCGATTTCTTCGCCTGCGATAAGCGATTCTACGATGGGTGCGGCATATTCTGCCGGAATGGCAAGGCCAATGCCAACGCTGCCGCCCGAGGGCGAAAGGATGGCATTATTGATACCGATGACATTGCCCTGCATGTCGAACAGTGGACCGCCCGAATTGCCCCGATTGATGCTGGCGTCTGTCTGCAGGTAGCGGTCATTCGCGCTGCGGCGACCGGTACTGCGATGCACAGCGGAGACAATGCCGCTGGTCACCGTGCCATCGAGGCCGAAGGGGTTGCCGATAGCGATCACCCAGTCGCCCACGCGGGCATCGTTGGAGTCGCCGAACTTGACGAATGGAAAGGGCTCGGGACGGGTTACCTTGAGCACGGCAAGATCGGATTGCTCATCGGTGCCGACCAGTTCCGCTTCATATTCGGTGCCGTCGGGTAGCGTAACCGTCACTTCTTCCAGCCGCGCGCGGCCATCGGGCCGCACCACATGGTTATTGGTGACGACATAGCCATCGGCCGAAACGAAGAAGCCCGACCCCAGCGATTGCGCTTCACGCGTTTGCGGACCGCTGCGATTGCCGAACATGTCGGCAAAAGGAGTTCCTTCAAAGGGGTTGGCATTCTCGACCGTAATGCTCTGGCGGGTGGAGATGTTGACCACAGCCGGCATCAGCACTTCTGTCAGATCGGCAAAGCTCGCCGGTGCGCCAGCAACGGGCACAGCGTCTGCGATCTGGATACGCTCGTTCTGGGCGACTTGTGCGCCCGCCGGATATCCGGTGATCAGGGTGATGGCGGCGCCGCTGGCTAACAGGGCACCGGTGATGCCGTAAGAATATCGCACTGGCTTCACGTCCTTATCGATCCTCTTCAATTCACTTCTGTCCATCAGTTGTGGGCAGCGTCTTGTTTCGCCTCCCTTTTGCCTTTTGAGCGCAAGGGGCCTGAATATTTTTTGAACGACAGTTGTAATCGCAGATCTATCAGCGACCGAGGAACTGCCGCAGATACTCATTGTCCTCGCTCATGATGATCGCGCTCTGTCCTTCGCCTGTCTCGAAAGTCCGGCGATAGGACTGCATGGCGCGATAGAAGTCATAGAAACCCGGATCCTTACCATAGGCATCGGCATAGATGCGCGCGGCCTCAGCTTCTGCTTCGGCGCGGATGATCTGTGCGTCGCGGCGCCCGCCGGCGCGGATCGTCGCTGCTTCTTCCTCACGGTCAGACCGCATGCGGTTGAAGGCCGCGGCC
>CAJXLD010000221.1 GCA_913055595.1 uncultured Altererythrobacter sp. | reverse complement strand
CTGGAATACGGTGCCATCGGTCATCTTGACCGTGATCATGTGGTAATCGGGATGCGTATCGGCCTTCATGGCATTGTCCTTTGCGTCTGGCCGGTTCCGACCGACCTGCAGATGGAAGTAATTCGGAAAGCGCGGCCCTTAACGATGCATTGGCAGCTTGGCAAGAGCCTCCCCTCCCGCAAGCGGGAGGGGAGTTAGATTAGCTGGGCGGATCAGCAACCATCGCAGTGAAATCGACGTCGCAGGTTACCTTGCCATCCACGCTGGCTTCGCCGTGGAACTTGCAGATGCGGCTGCGCTGCTGCGTAAAGCTGACGTCCAGCTTGAGCAGGCAGCCCGGCTCCACCGGCGCGCGGAACTTGGCGTTCTCGATCGCCATGAAATAGACCAGCTTGCCACTCTCGGCGAGCTCCAGCGTCTCGATGCCGAGGATGCCAGCGGCCTGCGCCAAGGCCTCGATCTGCAAAACGCCGGGCATGATCGGACGGCCGGGAAAATGGCCCGGGAAGAAGCCTTCGTTGAAGGTCACTGCCTTGATGGCGCTGATCTTCTCACCCTTCACGATTTCTTCTACCCGGTCGACCAGCAACATCGGGTAGCGATGCGGCAGGGCCTTGAGGATGCGCGGGATATCGTATGGTTTCTCGGCGTCGCTCATGCCCTGCCCCTATCGTCTTGACGATTAACGACCGCTTCCGGTTGCAGGTGCCGTGGCCGGAGCCTGAGCGGCAGCCGCCTGTTGCTGGGCCCGAGCGATGGCAAAGACCTGTTGCACTTGCTGGTACAGATTTACTGTAGCCTGCGTCGGCTGCCAACCCTGCGGCGGTGTAATGGAAACCGAAGGCAGGCGCGAATTGATGGCCTGCGAGATCAGCTCGGTCACATTGGCTTCATCTGGAGCATAAACAACCGCTTCGGGCGACAGCATGATCTGGATCTGGCGATCGGAAATCACCTGCTGGACGGCAGGCCCATATTGTTCTGCGACCTGGCTCACCACATAGAGGCGAGCCATCTGGATCGGCGCTTGCACGGTATTGATATTTTGTTCGAGCGAAGCGATCTGCTGCACAACAGTATTGTTCGCATCTTCCAGAACAGCCTGTTCGGATTCATCCAAACTGCCATCACCATTTGTGTCGAGCTGCTGAAGCAGCTGCTGGCGCTGTGTCTGATACTGTTCAAGCGCTGTGATCTGCGACTCGTAGGTTGTACCAACCTGCTGGAAGCCGCTCTGCAGCGGCTGCGACCCAGCCACAGCGACAGCAGCTTCAGCCACGGCCATACCGTTAACTTGGGCCTGGGTGGCCACCGGCAGGGTGGCAAGGGCGATACCGGCAGAAAGTGCCGGCGCTAGAAGTTTCTTCATCATTAGAATGCGGTTCCTACATTGAAGGACAGAGTCTTGGTTTCATCGCCGCGCTCCGAAAGGATGGTGCGGGCATAGTCGATCCGGAACGGACCGAAGGGCGAATTCCAGTTCACACCTATACCGACCGACATGCGCGGCTTCGGCGTATCGCCGAGGAATTCTTCCACGAAAGGCGGAAGTTGCGTGCCGATCGGCGAATTGAAGGTGCCATCAGGCGCGACGGGTGTTGTAACCAACTCCGCGCCGGTGACAACGCCATCATCATTGCGTGTCAATTGCGTAAAGAGCGGATTGCCGTTGCCGTCACGCTGGGAGATGAACAGGCCATCGGGCAACGGGCTCTGCACAAGCTCGGGCCGCGTTACACCAAAGACAGAGCCGACGTCGAGGAAGATCGACGGCCGGATGCCCATCTCGCGCGCGCCGGTCCCAAGCGGAATCTCCAGCTCTGCACGGCCAAAGTAGTAGTAGTGGCCACCGAGCGAATCATCCTGATTATTGCGATCACCCAAGGGACGCAGCACGACATTGCCTTCTTCGTCCGTCGTGTAGAAGCGGCGCACGACGCGCGGGCCGATACCACGGATATCAAACCCGCGAATATCGGGCTCGCCCAGGAAGAAGCGATTTGTCAGCAGGACATCGTCCTCGCCCGGCCCATTGCTCTTCAGTCCGGCGATTGCACCGCTTTCGCCGCGGAGCGAGAAAATGAAGCCGCTACCCAGGGGCCAATATTTCGACGCATCGGCCGAGTAGCGAATGTACCGCGTGTTGCCACCCACACCGGCGAAATCGACATTCAGACGCAGCAACGAGCCGCGCGTCGGACGCAAGCGGCTATCTAGCGAATTGCGGATCAGCGACGCGCCGAGAATCGAATTGGTACGGTTGCCGATGGCATCGCAAAGGTATCGCCCGGCAATCAGCGGCTCGCATTGCGCCACGCCGTCACCGTCAAAGTCCGCGAAGAACTGGTTCTCGTCGACAGAGATCTTTTCGAAATTGATCGTGTAGCGCCCGATCAAAGAGGTGTATTCGGTGAGCGCAACGCCGACACGGGCACTGAACCCGGTTGTTGACTGCTCATAAGTGGCGCTCTGGCGATTGAAATAGCCGTTGTTGTAATCCTGACGGTAGATGTCGAAGCCGGCAGAAACATTACGATCGAAAAGATAGGGCTCGGTAAAGCTGATCGAGCCAGCACGCGAGTAGCGTGAATAGTTGAGTGAAAGGCCGATCGTCTGACCACGCCCGCGAAAGTTATTCTGCCTGATAGAGCCCTGGAAGATGAAGCTTTCCAGCGAGGAGAAACCTGCCGACAGCGAAAGTTCACCGGTCGGTTCTTCCTGCAGGTTTGCCTGCAGGATGATACGGTCGGGCTCGCTGCCCTCTTCCTGCTCGATTTCGAAATTTTCCTGGAAATAGCCCAGCGAATTGATGCGCGAAGTTGAGCGGCTGACCGCCAGAGAACTGAAAGCATCACCTTCCACCAAGCGGAATTCGCGGCGGACGACCTTGTCCTGCGTGATCGTATTGCCGTTGATCTCGATCGATTCGACATAAACGCGGGGCGCATCGGTCAGAGTGAAGCGCAAGCTCATCGTGCGCGCTTCGCGATCGGGAAAGAACTCCGGCCGCACCTGCGCGAAGGCATACCCGAAGCTGCCAGCCGTCTCGGTTATGCGCTCGATCGTATTGTCGACCAGTTCGGCGTTGTACCAGTCGCCTTCCTCGATCCCGAGCGATGCGGTGAGCAAGTCGCTGTCAAAATCTCGCAACTGGCTGACGACCTCAATATCACCGAACCTGTACCGCTCGCCCTCCTCCAGCACATAGGTGATAATGAAATCGCGCTTGTCAGGTGTCAGCTCGGCAACGGCCGAAACAACACGAAAATCGGCATAGCCTTCCGTAAGGTAGAACTGCCGCAGCAGTTGCTGGTCATATTGCAGTCGATCCGGGTCATAACTGGTATTGGAGCTGAATATCTTCAGCAGGCCACCCGATTCCTTGGTAACCATTTCGCCGCGCAGTTCACCGTCGGAAAAAGCCTCATTGCCGATGATGTTGATCTGGCGGACCTTGGACTTGGGCCCCTCCGAAATCTCGAACACCACATCGACACGGTTCTGGTCCAGCGTGACCATCTGGGGTTCGACAACGGCGGCATAGCGGCCCTGACGCTTGTAGAGTTCGATAATGCGGGCAACATCCGCGCGCACCTTGGAGCGCGTAAAAATCTGCCGCGGCGAGAGGTTGATCTCTTCGCGGATCTCCTCGTCATCCAGGCGACGATTACCTTCCAGGATGATGCGGTTGATGATCGGGTTTTCCTCGACCGTGATCACTACATTGCCATTATTATTGGCAATCTCGAAATCGGCAAAAAGCTCGGTTGCGGCAAGGTCGATAAGCGCCTGGTCGGCGCGGGCAGCAGTGTAGACCTGGCCTTGGCGCAGCTGGATATAGCTAAGGATCGTTTCAGGCTCGAGACGCTGCGCACCGGCAACGGCAATCGTTCGGATCACATCGCCCTGCTCTTCTGCGGGTGCAGGAGCTGGAGCAGGCTCAGCTTGCGCCTCTTCGAGGATCGACGCGGCATCGCCCTGTTCATCCTGTGCCAGGGCGGACACAGGAAGGCCTGCCAAAATCGTGCAACCCAACAGGGTTGCAGCGTAATGCGCGGTTTTCTTGCTGGTCGCCCTAGAGCTCATATCCGTCCATTTCTCACGACACTGCGCCAATTCGTCTTCCGGATGGACAGCGAAACTCCCCGCCACCAATTTGTCTTCCGAAAGAGTGAAAGAGGCCCTTGCCCGAAGCAAACCACTCGATCAAGCGATCTGCCGGGATTCACGCCGTTAGTGCCTTCCTTTTCCCCGCCTAGCTACCGAAGATCGGCAGTTTGGCAATGTCAATTATCGTCACGAACAGCATCAGGCCCACCACTAGTGCCATC
>CAJXLD010000220.1 GCA_913055595.1 uncultured Altererythrobacter sp. | reverse complement strand
CAAATATCTCTCCTGCTGCGCTGCACGGCAGGACGACGACGCCACCAACCCGCACGCCCTCGCCTACAATGTCGGGCTGACTTGCGCACGCGACCGCCTGCTTATCGGCGGCCACGACCCCGCGCCCATCCTCGACTGGGACATTCCCACCCTCCCCCTGAAGGGCGGGGAAAAAGTCCGGCGCGGCGTGGATGCCGGCCCGGAAGTCGCGCGCATCCTGCAAGCGGTCGAAAAACGCTGGGTCAAAGAAGGCTTCCCCGACCGTGCACGGGTGGAAGAATTGCTGGCGGAGGAATTGCCTCGTTAGAAATGATTAGGTGACCAATGTCCGCTTACGACCCATTAGCGGACATTCAATGCGCGTGTTCCAGCCTCGTCAGATAAGGCACAAGCGTGCGTAGTCCAGCCATAGATATCCGTTACTGCCAGCCTGTCCATCTCGAATTGATATTGAGCTTAACGCTTACGATATTCGCACCCAATTTGGCTTGCAGACAGGCGAAGAAGGTCCTTTCGAGTGCGGCAATCGCAGCCGTGCCTCCCGACTTAATTGCGGCAATGGCAGCAATGATAGCGGCGGTCTTAACGCAATTATCAATATCCTTCTTGATGTCCGCGGCCGTCTTTAAAGACACAATTATCGTTGCAGTCTTTCGCAACCACTTGGTTTCTGTCTTCCAACCGACGCACGTCTTAATTGGCCCGACCGTGGCGTATTTGACGCATTTTGTCCTTGTTTTCGGCGGAGTGGTGGGATCAGTCCAATCCATCAATCTTCTAGACCAAACCAATCTGCCGTTGGTTTGATTAGACCAATGTTCTTCAAAAACGATCTGGTGAGAGCTACCCTCATCGGTGTCTAGGTCACCAAGTTGTACATTCGGAACTGGTGGCAGTTCAGAAGACTCAATCCATATGTAGCCGTCGGCCGTACTAGCTGCTCCGCCATCAACCTGTGGCTCATCCTGTCCGTTTGCCAATTATCTACCCCCCCTTGTTTAGCTCCTAATTTCAGGAAGAAACTTTATCTGGAATGCGATGTCAAGTGTAGCGCTACACCGCTGTTGCGAGCCGCCTTCGGCATCAACGGAATGGATTTGTATGCAGTCCAAATCCATCTGGCGAGCGAGGGAGTTGCAGGCTTAAGTCTATTCGAGTTAGCATCGTGACTCGCAACTTCGAGGGTATTACAAACATGACTGTGTCTAATCCAGCTCCGATTGAAGGGTCGTTCTTGAATAGCGTGGCCCGTGTGGGCAGAGATGAGGAAGAAGAAGCGTTAAGATCGCTAGGCTCCTCCGAAGGACAAGGGGAAAATCATGACTGCCATGTCATTAGGTCCTATATGGCCTGCGGGTTTAGTCCTGACTCCGGGGTCCGCGACTACCTTAAGAACAATAGCGATTTCCGGTCTTATCGGGTCCATCTTTTGGAGAGCTGGGCAATTGGCACCAATTCAGGATCGAGTATATTTATAAAAGAAATTGGGCCTAGCGAAATGATTTTCATAGGCTGTTCCAGAAGTGGAGGCGATCCGAACGCGTACTACTTTCGTAACATCATAAGAGAAGATCCAATATGAATCTGAACGATTCTCTGTTCCTATTTGCTTGAACAAATTATACTCAAATAATCCCACATCCAACTTAGTGAGCTGCTGTGCCGGAATCTGAAAAGATTGAGCAATCGAAAAAACACCCGAGCTCGCCGCTGCTATCTACCAAGTGGCCTCACACATCCATTTACCGCAAAAGTTTGCCGAACCTTTTCTCCAATAGGTGCTGCTTTCTGTTTTTCCGCAGAATTGAGAAGCTCTTTCAGTTCTTTGATGAAGGTATCGCAACGCATGAGGGCGTGATCCTTCACTAGCTCGCGTGCGGCGCTATCGATGCATACAGGAAGCCCGGTTGCGGACATCAAAGAATGAGGGGGCCGACTTGCTAGTCGACCCTCTCGTGTACACGTTGTGCTTTCCACTATACCCTCCGCATCAGCGAGGGCTTTGGGTTAATTTCGTTTTGTCCGCTTTCCACCCTAATTGCAGACATTAGGGCGGGGAAATCGACGAACGTCCGCTAACGACCCAATTGCGGACATTCCGTCGATTGCGTTCCAATGACCACTCAACGCCCTTGCCCTATAACAACTGTGCCGCCCATCTCGCCTGAGTTCCTCTATCCTGCGCAAACCGGGCAGGCTTTTTCTATATTTCCGGCCTTGCTATACTGGCTAGCCAAAGGAGAGGTACATGCGAGTATTCGTGCCGTTTCTCATGAGCTGTGTGCTTGCCGGATGCACTCCTGCAGCTGAACAGCCTGCGCAATCTTTGGACGATGCCAAGACCGCAATCCGCGCCAAGATCGACGACTACACTGCTACGGTCGGCTCGCTCGACATGGACAAGATCGCTACGGTCTGGGCGACCACGCCCGAAGTCAGCTTCATACAGCCGCGCGGCGAGCAACAGGGTTGGGACGAAATTTCGAACGTGTTTTATGGCAGAGTGATGGGGCAGAACTTCACCGAGCGCAATCTGCAGCTCGATGGCGAGCCCAGCATCACCGTCTATGGCGACAGCGCCGTCGCGCTATTCGAATGGGTGTTCGATGCCACCCGCGCCGATAATGGTGAAACGATTCAGACCAGGGGCCGAGAGACACAGGTCTTTGTCAACATCCCGGAACAAGGCTGGCGGATCGTCCATGTTCATTATTCCGGCCCGCCAGTGACGGCTGCGGGAGAGGGGTTCTGATTGTCGGCCTAATGTCCGCTTTCCACCCAGAAGCAGACATTCGCAGCATTGGCTCATAGGCCGGTTCCATTTCCACCGCCCTACGCAATTTCCTTGCGTTCTGCGGAAATATCCCTACATGCCGCCGCGACTGGCGCGAATTCGTCGCGTTACCGGTTGCGAGCGTGAGCCTGCCCATTTCCAAGAGGGTACGGACCGGCGCCGGATCACAGTCCAAACTGCCAAAGCTTCCCGTGTCACGCTTGGGTCGCCGAAAAGGCCCCAATTTGCGCCCGGAATCCATCCGCGGCGCCCGTGACCGATGAAAGAGTAATTGATGTCCTATTTTTCAGAGCTCGGCCTTGCCGAGCCTATCCTGCGCGCTCTCGATGCGAAGGGGTATGATGACCCTACGCCGATCCAGCGCCAGGCTATCCCTGCACTGCTGAACGGGCGCGACCTGCTGGGTATCGCCCAGACCGGCACCGGCAAGACCGCTGCCTTCTCCCTGCCCTCGCTCCACCGCCTGGCGCAGAATCCCACCGGCCGCTTCAACCGCGGCTGCCGCATGCTCGTGCTCTCGCCCACGCGCGAACTGGCGGCGCAGATTGCCGACAATATGCGCGGCTATGCCCGCTTCCTCGACCTGTCCGTCCAATGCGTGTTCGGAGGCGTGCCGATCAACAAGCAGATCAAGGCGCTGGCGCGCGGTACCGATGTGATGGTTGCCACGCCCGGTCGCCTGATCGACCTTGTCGAACAGAAGGCACTGAAGCTCGACCATGTCGAGATTTTCGTGCTCGACGAAGCCGACCAGATGATGGACCTTGGTTTCATCAAGCCGCTGATCCGTATCGCCAACATGCTGCCCAAGGAACGGCAGAGCTTGTTCTTTTCTGCCACCATGCCCGCCGAAATCGCCAAGCTGGGCAGCCAGTTCATCACCGATCCGGTGAAGGTGGAAGTCGCCCCGCAATCGACCACGGCGGAGCGTGTGGACCAGTTCGTCACCTTCGTCGGCCAGCGTGAAAAGCAGGCGCTGCTGACGCTCACTTTGCAGAAGGGCCTTGCCAGCGGCGAGATCGAAAGCTGCCTGGTCTTTACCCGCACCAAGCACGGCGCAGACCGCGTAGTGCGCCATCTGGTGGCTGCCGGTATCGAGGCGGCCGCTATCCACGGCAACAAGACACAGGCCCAGCGCACGCGCGCGCTCGACGGTTTCCGCGCCGGACGCATCCCCGTTCTGGTGGCGACTGACATCGCCGCACGCGGGATCGACGTGCCCGGCGTTTCCGCCGTGTTCAATTTCGAACTGCCCAACGTGCCCGAGCAATATGTCCACCGCATCGGTCGTACCGCGCGTGCGGGCCGCTCCGGCCTGGCGATCAGTTTCTGCGCGCCGGACGAGAAGACCTACCTGCGCGATATCCAGCGCCTCACCGGCGTGCAGCCGGGCCAGTTCCCGCTTCCCAAGGACTTCGTGGCTCTGGCCGAACGCCTGCCCAAGCCCAGCCGCAAGCTGGCGGGTGCCGAAAAGTCGGACGAGCAGAGAGCGGGTCGTGGCGGCAATTCCAACCGTCGCCAGCGCAGCAAGAACCGCAAGCCGCGTCCGCATCCCGATGCA
>CAJXLD010000219.1 GCA_913055595.1 uncultured Altererythrobacter sp. | reverse complement strand
AGTTCAGGGTGACGAAAATGGAAGCTGGGGGCGTTGTCTGCTCACTGGACTACCGAAGGCTCTACTAGAAGGGTGCCGTTCGCCAAATAGGTCAGGACCCCCTCGGATCCATAAATGTGCCACTGCTTTTCCTGCAGGTCGTCTCCATAAGGCCAAGTTTGAAGAATTCGGTCATTTGCGAATTCGAACTCTGACCTTCCGTTCAATTGATCGACATGGATGCCAAGGAGTGTCTGCCCACTGATTACGTCCAGGGCCTGTTCTATCTTCAAGAAATTTGCTTCGCTGTCAGCTAGTTCCTGATCATCAGACAAGATACGCCAATGACAACAGTAAATCCAAACATGCCACTCTCCATATGACGTAAGATCGCTTCGGGGTTTGGACCCGTCTCTTAACTGCATTGGATGCTCGAAACAGGGATTTCCAAATTCAATTGTCAGAAAGCTACCATAACCCTGTCTGGCTCCCCAAGCAGGCAGCCCAACAAGCGACGACAGAAAGACATCCTGTAGGTCCTCTTGGGTCAAGTTGCCCCTACCTGCTCAACCGGAACACCGCATGTTCCGCACGCCAGTTGGCGTTCGTGCCGCCGATCTCCTTGCCACCCGCAAAGAACCAGCAGCCTTCCACCGTCACACCCTTGTCGGCGAGGAGGGCGCGGAAATCGTCCACGGTGAGGTGGTGGATGTTTTTGGTCTCGTACCAGCTGACGGGCAGGTGGGGCGTCACCGGCATGCGGCCATGCACGAGCAGGCTCACCCGCATCTTCCAATAGGCAAAATTGGGGAAGCTGACGAAGGCGGTGCGGCCGATGCGCAGCAATTCATCGAGCATGTAGTCGGGGCGCGAAGCGGTCTGCAAAGTCTGGCTGAGGATCGCCACATCGTAGGACGCATCGGGATAGTCGGAGAGGTCGCAATCGGCATCGCCCTGCACCACCGAAAGCCCGCGGCTGACGGCCTTCTCCACCAACTCTGCATCGATTTCCATGCCACGTATATCGACATGCTTGTCATGCCGCAGAACGTCCATCAGCTCGCCCTCGCCACAACCGATATCGAGCACGCGCGCGCCTTCGGGCACCAGCTCGGCGATCTTGGCGAGGTCGGGGCGTAATCTGTTCTTGGGCGCCATCAGCCGAGGAACCCCTTCACCACCCGGTCCAGCGCCGGACATTCGAGCAGGAAGCTGTCATGGCCAAAGGGTGCCGACAGCTCCACAAAGCTGACCGGCGCGGCCACCGCATTGAGCGCGTGGACGATATTGCGGCTTTCCGAGGTGGGATAGAGCCAGTCGGTATCGAAGCTGACCACGCAAAAGCGCGTATCGCCCGCGTCTTTGAAGGCGTCGGCGAGCATGCCGCCGTGCTCTTCCGCGAGGTCGAAATAATCCATCGCGCGGGTGATATAGAGATAGCTATTCGCATCGAAGCGGTCGGTGAAGCTGATCCCCTGGTAGCGGAGGTAGGACTCCACCTGGAAATCGGCATCGAAGCCGAAGCTCTTGGCCTCACGGTCCTGCAGCTGGCGGCCAAATTTCTCGGTCAGCCCCTGCTCGGACAGATAGGTAATATGCGCGGCCATGCGCGCCACGGCGAGGCCTTTCTCGGGACCCTTGCCAGTGCCGCCATAGTAATCGCCACCATGCCATTCGGGATCGGCCATAATCGCCTGCCGACCGACTTCGTGGAAGGCAATATTCTGGGCAGAATGGCGTGCGGTGGTGGCAATCGCCAGTACGCGCTCGGTCCGGCCGGGGAAGTTCGCAGCAAAACTCAACGCCTGCATACCGCCCATCGATCCGCCGACCACGGCGTGCAGCGTCTCAATTCCCAATGCGTCGAGCAGCGCGACCTGCGCACGCACCATGTCCCGAATGGTGATGACGGGGAAACGCATGCCCCAGGGTTGGCCGTCTTCCGCCGGCGTCGCTGGGCCGGTAGAGCCAAGGCACGACCCGATCACATTGGCGCAAATCACATGGAAGCAGCTGGTATCGATCGGCTTGCCCCGGCCAACCATCCTGTCCCACCAGCCGGGCTTGCCGGTGATGGGATGAGTCTTGGCGACATACTGGTCACCCGTCAGCGCATGGAAGATCAGGATCGCATTGCTCTTGTCTTCGGCCAGTTCGCCATAGGTCTCGAAAGCAATCTCCACATTGGCGAGCGACTTGCCGCTGTCGAGCGCAAGCGGTGCACCCAGCGTCACTGTGTTCAGGTCTGATGCCAATGCAGTAGCCATGGGGCAGCGACTTGGGGCTTCACACGCGCACTGTCAATTGCGCGCGCGAAGCGCTAAGTGCGCTGGCTGGAATCAGGACGGTAAGATTATGCCCGAAAGCAAGGCCCCCCAGATGAAGCCGTGGATCGCCGCGATCCATGCCTATGTGCCGGGCAAGTCCAAGTCTGCCGACGGCAAGCCGCTCATCAAGCTCTCGGCAAACGAGAACCCGCTGGGCACGAGCCCAAGCGCGCAGGAGGCCCGTGCGGCGGTCAAGGACACCGCTACCTATCCCGATCCCGATTCGACCGAATTGCGCCAGGCGCTGGGCAGACTGCACAACATCGATCCTGCCCGCATCGTCTGCGGCACGGGGTCAGACGAACTGCTCAACCTCGCCGCGCAGGCCTTTGCCGGGCCGGGGGACGAGGTCGCCTATGTCCGCTACGGCTTTTCCGTATACGACATTGCCGCGAGGCGTTGCGGTGCCGAGCCCGTCGTCGCACCCGACAAGGACTTCGGCACCGATGTCGATGCGCTGCTTGGCTGCGTGACCGCCAAGACCCGCGTGGTCTTCCTTGCCAACCCTAACAACCCCACCGGCACCTTCCTGCCGCGCGGCGAATTGGAGCGCTTGCATGCGGGCCTGCCATCGGATGTGCTGCTGGTAGTCGACCGCGCCTATGCCGAATATGTCGATCCTGCCGATGACGATGGCGCGCTGGAACTGGCGGCGCGGGCCGGAAATGTGCTCGTCACACACACTTTTTCGAAGATCTACGGCCTCGCCGGAGAGCGGATCGGCTGGGGAACGGGTGCTGCACCCATCGTCGATGCGCTCAACCGCATTCGCGGACCTTTCAACGTCACAATCAGCGGGCAGGCCGCCGCGCTTGCCGCCGTCGGGGACCAGGCATTCGTCAAAGCCAGTCGCGAGCACAACCTGGCCGAGCGAACCCGCTTCGTTGCTGCGGTGGAAGCACTCGGCAATCATGGGTTGCGGGTGGTTCCCAGCCAGGCCAATTTCGTGCTGATCCTGTTCGAAGGAGAACTGACGGCAGAAGTTGCGCAAGAAACCATTGCAAAAAAAGGATATGCCGTGCGTTGGCTTCCGGGCCAAGGCCTGCCACAAGCATTGCGGATCACGATCGGGACCAAAGATCAGATGGACGATATTGCACAGGCACTGCGCGCCATGGCGGAGGAAGCATAGTGAGCTTCAACCATGTCGCGGTGATCGGCCTCGGGCTGCTGGGCGGGTCGATCGGGCTTGCGGTGCGCGACGAGATGGCCGGCGTCACCACCAGCGGCTATGACGCCGATCCGCAGGTGCGTGCCCGCGCTGCCGAGCGCAAACTGACCGACACGGTGCATGACGATCCGGTCGAGGCTGTACGCGGCGCCGACCTGGTAATCCTCTGCGTACCCGTTGGCGCGATGGAGGAAGCTGCCCGCAGCATCGCCCCCGGCTTGTCGGACGATTGCGTCATCAGCGATGTAGGCTCTTCCAAGCGCAGCATAACCAACGCGTTAAGACGCGCTTTGCCCAATCACTCCGTCATTCCAGCCCATCCGGTCGCGGGCACCGAGCATTCCGGCCCCGATGCGGGCTTTTCCACCCTCTTCCACCAGCGCTGGTGCATCGTCACCCCGCCCGCTGATGCCGATCCCGAAAAGGTCGCCGAGCTGGTCGATTTCTGGGAACATCTGGGCGCTATGGTCGAGACGATGGATGCCGATCATCACGACCGTGTGCTCGCTGTGACCAGCCACATTCCCCACCTAATCGCCTATACGATCGTTGGCACGGCAGGCGATATGGAGGAGGTCACCCGCAGCGAGGTGATCAAATATTCAGCCGGTGGCTTCCGCGATTTCACCCGCATTGCCGCAAGCGATCCGACCATGTGGCGCGACGTCTTCCTCAACAACAAGGACGCCGTGCTTGAAATGCTCGACCAGTTCCTGACCGACCTTGCCCTGATGCGCGAAGCGATCAGGGCGGGCGACGGCGAAATGATGCATGACACTTTCGCGCGTACCAGGGCGATCAGGCGTTCGATTGTCGCGCTGGGACAGGACGATCCACGGCCCGATTTCGGCCGCGCGGATCACGAGTAGAGGGATTACGCCGACTGCGCTGTGCGAACTGATTACTCCGCCGG
>CAJXLD010000218.1 GCA_913055595.1 uncultured Altererythrobacter sp. | reverse complement strand
GGCGGAGAGACGACTTCAGGAACGCTGTCCTTCTCCACCCGCCGCGTCGAAGCCGCCGACATCCGCCGCATGGGCAGCGAAATCATTCCGGCGGGCGATTACACGCTGCTGATTGCAGAAGATACCGGTGGAGGTATTCCGACCGATGTGCTGGGCAAGATCTTCGAGCCCTTCTTTACCACCAAGGAGCAGGGCAAGGGCACCGGTCTGGGCCTCTCCACCGTCTATGGTATCATCAAGCAGTCGGGCGGCTTTATCTTCGCCTCCAACGCCAAGGCATCGGACGGATCGATCAAGGGGGCACGCTTCACTATCTACCTGCCGGTCCATCACGTCACCAAGGAAGACCTCGAGAAGGCAGAGGCCGAAGAACAGGTCAGCGCCTGGTCTGGCGGCGGACGTATCCTGCTGGTTGAGGACGAGGACATGGTGCGTGCTGTGGCTGAGCGTGCACTGACAAGACAGGGATACGAAGTGATTGTCGCCAGCGACGGCGATGAAGGACTTGAACAGGTGGAGAGCGGTGGCGAGTTCGACCTTGTGGTCTCCGATGTTGTCATGCCCAGCATGGATGGGCCCGCGATGGCGCGTGAAATCCGGAAATTGAAGCCACGCCTGCCAATCCTCTTCATGTCCGGATATGCCGAAGAACAACTGCGTCGCGACATCGATATCGAGGCGATGCATTTCATGCCCAAGCCCTTCAGCGTGTCACAAATCGCTGACAGAGTTGCAGAAGTTCTGGCCAGCGCTGCCAAGCGCAAATGAATCTCATTCAGCGCAGATACAGGCTGGTGTAACATTATCTCATCAGCAGACCCGACTCCGAAGGGGAGGACCAAATGAGAAAAATCCATCGCATCGCTGCAGCATGCCTGCTGGGCGCCACCGCACTGGCTTCCGCCGCGACTTATGCCCAATCCGATTCCGATGTTACGGCGCAGGGCGATCTGTCGGTCACCATCTACAATAATGGCCAGTCGCTAGTCCAGGACGTGCGCCAGCTCGACATCCGATCTGGGCGGTCGACCATCTCCTTTCCCGATGTATCGGCCATGATACGACCGGAAACGCTCAGTTTCAATTCGGGCAACACCTCGATTGTCGAACAGAACTTCGATTTCGATCTTCTCACGCCGCAAAAGCTGATGGAAAAGGCCGTCGGGCAAGAAGTCACGCTGATCCGCACAAATCCTGCGACCGGGGCTGAAACGCTGCAACGCGCAGAAGTACTGTCCACCGTCGGTGGCGTGGTGGTGCGCATCGATGGCAAGATCGAGGTCCTTCGCGATGATGGCCTGCCTGTGCGCGTGATTTTCGACGAGGTGCCGCCCAATCTTCGTGCGCGGCCGACGCTCTCGGTCACGCTGGAAAGCAGCCGATCGGGGCGCCGTCCGGCTTCGATCCGCTATTTGACACCCGGGCTTGGCTGGTCGTCCGATTACGTTGCCCTCTATGACGAGGAGCAAGGCACGGTGGATATGCAGGGCTGGGTGACGCTGACCAATACCACCGGTACAACCTTCCATGCAGCGGACACTCTGCTTGTGGCAGGCAATGTGAATGGCAGCTATTCCGCGCCTCGCCGAGACCTTGTACAGGCTGGCACAGAGACTGCCGATCGCGAGCGATTGGGCGATTTCTATCTCTATCCGATCGACGAGCGGACCACGATTGCCAATAATCAGACCAAGCAAGTCAGCTTCCTCGACGTGCAGGATGTGCCCGCGCGCCGAGTCTATTCGCGCACGGTTGGTTGGCTGACGAGCGATAGCGATCCGCGCAACGTTTCGACTGCAATCTCCTTCTCCTCCTCGAGCGAGGGCGGACTGGGCGATGCGCTGCCTGCTGGCACCGTGCGCTTCTACCAGCGCGATTCGCAGGGCAGCCCGCAGTTCATCGGTGAGAACCGCATCGGCCACACGCCGATGGGGAGTGTTCTGAGCCTCAGGACTGGCGACGCCTTCGATGTTTTCATGCAGGCCGAAGTCGAAAGCCGCGACCGCATTACCGCCGCCGAATATCGCAATGCCTATCGCTATCGGGTTATCGAAGATGGTGAGGTGACGCGGCAAGTCGATGTGCAGCGTTCGGTCGATTATTTCCGCACGACCATGCGCTACACCTTCACCAATGCGAAGCCCGAGCCGGTCGAGGTGGAGCTGACGCAAGGCGGGCTCGACCGTGGCTGGTGGACACGCGATTTCCAGGTGACGGCGGAGGATGTTCAGGGCGAACAACTCAATGCAGGAAACCGCCTCTATCGCGTTACCGTTCCCGCCAATGGCGAGCGCGTGGTGCGGGTTACCTACCAGACGAAGTATTGAGGTCAGGGACGTGGCAAAAGCCCGCCTCCTGATCCTGCCGCTCCTGCTCTGTGGCGGGGCGGTGCATGCGCGTGACGTTGTTGACGCTTCCGAGCCAACCGATCTTGCTGTTACCGTCTATCGAGACCCCAACCGGGGGCAGGGCGAGGAAATGGACCGCGACTGGCCGCAGGGCTTCGCGATGATCAGCGAAACGCGGACGGTTACGCTCCCGGCAGGCGAATCGACGATCCGCTTCGAGGGCGTGGCTGAAGGTATGGTGGCGGTCAGCGCCATTGTTACCGGCCTTCCCGGCGGAACCATCGAGAAAAACCGCAATGCCGACCTGCTCAGCCCCGCGGCGCTGGTCGACGGCACTCTCGGTAATCGCGTTCGCATCACCCGCACCAACCCCGGTACCGGGGCGGAGCAGGTGGAAGAAGCCATCATCCGCACGCGCGCGGACGGCGGCCTTGTGCTCCAGACCGGCGATGGCTTTGAGGCCGTGCGCTGCTCAGGCCTGCCCGAGCGGCTGACCTTCGGTGCCGTACCCGATGGATTGTCTTCCGAGCCCGTTTTCACCATCGATACGCACGATGAGGCGGGCGGTACCTATGAGGTGACGCTGACCTATCTCGCCTGGGGGTTCGACTGGCAGGCAAATTATGTCGCCACGCTGCTGGAGGGCGGGGACAGCGACAATGTCCGTTTGCGCCTGATGAGCTGGCTGACCATTCTCAACGACAACAACCAGGGCTTTGAAAATGCCGAACTTATGGCAGTGGCGGGTTCGCTCAATGTGGTGAGTGATTTCGAAGGCCTCTCCGATCCGCCTGCAGCACGACCTCTGCGGCTGACCTGCTATCCGTTGGGAAGTTCATTGCGTGGTTCGGCGATCCCGCGCGGAAACTTTGGCCGGGAAGAACGGATTGTGGTTACGGGAAGTCGCATTCAGCGCGAAGTCTTTGAATCTGCACTGGCTGCCACACCTATGATGGCCGTGAGCGATGCGGTGCTCGCCGAAGAAGAGCAGCTGGGTGATCTCAAGCTCTATCGCATACCCAGCCTTGTCGATGTGCGTGCGCAAGGCCTGAAACAAGTTGCATTTCTCGACAAGGGCAACGTCGAAGGGCGTTATGTCTACCGCACGCAATGTGAGCCCAGGCGCGAAAGAGGGGGATTGGTGCCAACCGAACTTCTCTTCGCGACGGTAAATGACGAGGAGCATGGACTGGGTGTGGCGCTGCCTTCAGGAGCGATCGCCTTTTTCGAGCCTTCGTCCGCCGATGAACTGCTGGTGGGCGAGCAAAACCTGCGCGATTTTGCCAGCGGACAGGATGTCGAGCTCACCTTGGGCCTGAGTTCGCAGGTCTTTGCGAAGTGCGAAAGACTGTCCAAGCACGACCCTTATATGGAGAATGCTCCTTGGACTCGTATGCGCACCACGCTCTCCAATGCCAATCCCACGGATGTGTCTGTGCGCGTGTTGCTGGGCAGTCCGGCCCAATGGGACTATCGCGGTACAAACTCCGAACTCAAGGACGGCCAACGGATCGTGGAAGTTGCTGTGCCCGCAAATGGCGAAAAGGTGGTGGAATGGCAGATCCGTCCGGCCCTCGCTGAATAGCTTCCATTTGATCCAAGAAGCGACTTTCCAACAAAGATTTCGTTCCCCCCTTGTTCTTATGGAACAAAATGGGTACAAGCTGTTCCAGTTGATGAATTGAACACAACTCTTGGAACGTGTGGAGGGCCGTGTCATGGCTGCAAGTCTGAAGCTGGTTGAAGGTAAGGAATCGAACGTGGACCGTCAGAAGGCTCTCGATGCCGCTCTCGCGCAGATTGATCGCGCATTCGGCAAGGGTTCAGCCATGAAGCTGGGCAGCAAGGAAGCGATGGAGGTGGAGGCTATCTCTACCGGTTCGCTTGGCCTTGATATCGCCTTGGGTATCGGCGGCCTGCCTAAAGGGCGCGTGATCGAAGTCTATGGGCCGGAAAGCTCTGGCAAGACCACGCTGGCGCTGCATGTCATTGCCGAGGCGCAGAAGGCTGGCGGTACGGCTGCATTCGTCGATGCCGAGCACGCGCTGGACCC
>CAJXLD010000217.1 GCA_913055595.1 uncultured Altererythrobacter sp. | reverse complement strand
GTCCCACCACATTCGGCTGAGCGGCTCCGGCTTCACCGGGATCGGTTGGGTTGGGTGGTAGTACTCGCCCGGAACGTCCGCCGAGGCGACCAGCATCTCGTTGACACCGTGCACCGGCTCGCCCGTGCGCCGGTCAAGGATGTACATCAGGCCCGGCTTGCCCGTCTCGGCAAGGGCAGGGATCGTTTCTCCATCAACTTCGACGTCGACCAAAACTGGCGGGGCTGGAAGGTCCCAGTCCCACAGATCGTGATGGATGGTCTGAAAGTGCCAGCGATAATCGCCGGTTTCGGCATCGACAGCGACAACGGAATTGCCGAACAAATTTGCGCCCGGCCTGTCACCGCCCCAGTAATTGGGGCCGGGGCTGCCCAGTGTCATGAAGATCAGCCCGGTTTCGACATCGGCAGTCGTGTACCAAATCCACATGTTTGCGCCGGGCTTGTTCTTCCAGCCATCGTCCAGCCAGGTCTCATGGCCAACTTCACCGGGCTGGGGGATAACATTGAATTCCCACAACTTCTCGCCGGTCCGTGCATCGAATGCGCGGGAGTTGCCGCTTGGTCCCTCAGGTAGTTCAGGTGTCAATGCCCCGATCACCAGAACGTTGCGAAAGACGCTGGGTGGATAGCCATAGGGTGTGCCCTCGAATTCCATGACCCCGCCATCGCCAAACTCATCGACAAGGCTGCCGTCTTCAGCGCTGATCGCGACCAGCGCATTGCCTTTGGAATAGAACAGGCGCGGGCGGCGCGTGTCATCGCCGGGCCAATAAGTCACACTGCGGCGAATGGTGGCGCTTTCCACTTGGTGACGCCAAATCTCCTGACCCGTGTGAGCTTCCAGCGCGACCACTGCATCGCCAAGCGGAAGATACATGATGCCATCGACGACCACGGGCACCGAACCGGCCAGGATACCGCCTCCACCGTTTGGGCGTAGCCGATAAGTCCAGGCATGTTCGATCTGGTCGACATTCAGGCGATTGATGTCGGACAGTGGAGCATAGCGTTGTCCGCCATGATCGCGCGCGTAGAGCGGCCAATCGCCGTCGGCTGGAATAATCGTGTTGTCCTGTGCCAGCAGCGGAGAGGCGAGCATACCGGCTGCGAGCGTCGACGCGATAATCTTGCGCATCTTGTTCCTTCCCAGTGATCCTTTCCCGCATTCATAACGGCAGATAGCCATCAATGCTAATGTTTTGCTGGGCTAACTAATTTTCGAGCCTTTCCAGAAGCCAGTCTTCGATCGTTGCGGCGACATCATCGCTGTTCTTTTCGAGTTGTATCGCATGTCCGTTGCCGTGGATTCCGCAGTCTTCCAGCCGAAGGTGCTGCACATCAGCGCCGGCTTGCGTAAGGAAATGAACGATGGCGTGATTGTCCGCGGCCATCCAACTCGCCCCCGCAGTGATCACGACAATGGGCATTTGGGAAAGCGAGGGTAGCTTGCGCGCGGGTTCTGCCTGAATCTTGTATGACACAAGTCCTTCGCCGGGAGATGGTATCTCCATTGCTTCAAGAATTTCACCCTCCGCAAGCGGTGGGTCGAATGTGAGCGGCGCATGGGCGATGCCGTAGGGCATGGGGCCACTCACTGCTTCAAAGGGCGGGCCGAGAGGTTCAGCGGCTACGATGGCTTTCACCAGTTCAGGTCGTGCGTCGGCGATAAGCCACGCCGGCGGAGCTCCGGCAGAATGCGAAAGCAGTATCGCGGGGCCGATCTTTTCGAGCAGCTCTGTCCCTGCACGCTGGGCATCTCTTTGAGCAGCAACATGGTCGGCCAGCGTGGGGCCAGTGCCCGCCAGGAATGACAGGAATGCCGGATCATCCATCTTTCCCGTTCCCGGCCATTGGTTGTGCAATCTGGCTTGCGGGTAATTGTCCTCGAAATCCTCGGGCCGCGTGAACATTCTTTCCAGATAGGCCGTGGGGCCGGGTTTGCCCATCTCGCCCTGGAACTCTGGATTGAAGGGGCTGCGGCCGTGCTGCGGGCGGTCGACGACATAGACCGCCCAGCCTGCCCGCACGAAGTAGTGGACCCAGCCTTCGCGGCCGTCAGGTGTGCCGAGGAAATCGGTGCCCTGTCCGCCGCCGCCATGGATCATTACGATCGGCGTTTCGTGGCGCAGCTCTTGCGGGATCCAGTATTCGACATATTGCTGTCCGCGCATGGCCTTGCCGGCGGCGGGGTGATCGATCAGCTCGCCGCCTGTCCAGAAAAAGCCCTGCGCTGCCAGCGTCAGCGGCTTCGCCTTGCCTGCCGCGTGCAAGTCTTGCGGTCGGTAAGACTTCGACGATTTCTGGTTCAATGGATCTGGCCCTTGCGGTCCTTGATGTTGATCGCGACACGGTCAGAGGGATCGGCATCGGCCCAGCGCGAATTGGGGCGCAGCACATCGCCGATCACCTTGTAGGCAAAAAGCATCAGCAGCGCGCCGCTTTCGGGATTGGTGTCCAGCGCCTTGATATGAGCCAGGTCTATCTTGCGTTGCTCCATATCCTGTTCCTGCAGCATGCGCTTGTTCTCGGTCGCTGCCGGTGTGACAACTTCCCAGAAGATACGCCGCCGCTCGTCACTGAAACGGTCGAGGATTTCAGCTTCTTCTTCCCCGCGCAGCACCGCACCGAGCACGTCGGCCAGCACCATACCGGTCCATACGCCCGAGGTGAGACCAAGGCCGCCACAGGGATTGGTGGCATGGGCAGCGTCGCCAGCCAGCAGGATTCTGCCCTTGTGCAAGGTTTCCGCCGCGCGCTGGTGCAGCATGTAGGGGCTGGAAGAGACGATCTCGTAATCCTTGCGCCCCTGCATGAACCACTCGTAGCGTTGGTGGATGCGCTCCTCGTAAGTCTCTTCGGGAAGGGAAGAATCCTCCATATAGGTGCAGCGCCACAGGCCGTCGCGGTCGAGCTGGGCAATCACCGCCATGTTCACCGGATCGCAGACGAAATTCGCCTGTTCGTAACCCAACTCGCGGAAGGGGAACTTCACATTGGTGGCGACGAAGCGTTCGGGCCAGGTGTGCCCTTCGAATTCGATCTCCGCGAGTTTGCGCACAGTGCTGCGCGCGCCGTCGCAGCCGACCAGCCATCTGGCCTCATAGGTCTTCTCTCCACCCGGCCCGGTTGTCATCACCAGAATCCGATCATCATATTCCTCATAACCGTGGACCTCGTGACCGAAGAGCACTTCCACACCCAGCTTCTGTGCATGTTCCATCGCAACGCGCGCGACATCGTCTTGTCCGGCATGGAGTTGGTAATCGTATTTGATGCCCTCGATCGGCTCTGTGACGACCACCGAGTGATAATCGAACTCGGGGATATGCGTGCCGAAATTGCGATTCCTGAAGCCGATCTCCTCAAGCTCCGGCAAGATGCCCAGTTCATCAAGGATCAGCAGCGTCGAAGGAAAATAGACCGCTGCACGCGGGGAATCGATGATGTGGTCCTCACGCTCCAACACGCGAACGCTGGCGCCTTTTTGCGCCATTGCGAGCGCCAAGAGCATGCCCACCGGGCCTGCTCCAACGATCAGGACATCGGTACTATCGCTCATCAATTCTCCATTGCTCTTCGACTGGCTGCTTCTGTCAGCACATAGGCGCGGATGGCTTCTACCTGCTCGGCATCGATCCAGGGGGCAAAGCTGATCATTCCGCGCTGGGATAGGATGCCTTCGGTCACTACTGCCTGCCATGCTTCGGCATCTCCCGCTACCGGGCTGCGCATTAGGTCAGGATTGGTCGGGCCGTTGTGGCAGATCGTGCAGAAAGCGAAGTACTGCGTTTGTCCTTCGGTAATCTGTGCCTGGGAGAAGCTCTCTTCTGTCGACGTATAAGGCCGAGGCTGCACTGCGGGCACGGGATCGAGCCATCCCGTACCTCCCGGCCTGAACGCCAACAGCATGCCGAAAGGCGGCGGGCGGCGCATCCAGTCCGTCTGAGAAGCCATGCCCATCGATCCGCCATATCCGGCCAGAACGGCGATATATTGCTCGCCATTGGCGCGATAGGAGATGGGCCCTGCCACAATGCCACGCTCGGTTTCGAAGTTCCATAGCTCCTCGCCAGTGCGCGCGTCATAGGCATGAAAAATGCCGTCCGCGGTTCCTTCGAACACAAGGTTTCCGCCAGTTGCCAGCGTGCCGCCGTTCCAGGGCCAATCACGGTCTATCCCCCAGCGTTCTTCCTGCGCTACAGGGTCCCAGGCCACGAGGCGGCCCTTGGTCTGCGCGGTGATATAGGCGCGCCGCGCTTCCGGCGTGTCTCCGGGAACCAGGCCTTCAGGCGGCGTGAGGAAGGTCACGCCCGTATTCCAACGCCCGATATTGCGCGTGTAGTTCGCATCGTCGGCATAGGCGCTCGGCACCTGCATGCTGGGTATATAGACGAGGCCTGTCTGCGGTGAGTAGCTCATCGGATGGGCCGCATGCGCAC
>CAJXLD010000216.1 GCA_913055595.1 uncultured Altererythrobacter sp. | reverse complement strand
AAGCCCGTCGATATGCTCGACATCGGGCTTCTGCATCATCTCGAGGAACTGCCGCGCATAGGCGCTGAGGCTCTCGACATAGCGCCGCTGCCCCTCGGCATAGATCGTATCGAAGGCGAGCGAGCTCTTGCCCGAGCCACTGAGGCCCGTGATCACGATCAGAGCATCGCGCGGCAGGTCAATATCGATGCCCTTGAGATTATGCTCGCGGGCGCCTTTGACGGAGATTGTGGTGAGAGCCATGGCGGCGATGTGGTGCCTTTGCGCGCAAGAGTCCAGCGGGCCTTTGGGACAGGTCCGCAAAGCGCAAATGTTCCTCAAATGTTCGCAAAGGTCAAGCCGCGCATTGCACTCTGCGAACAGGCTTGGCACCTAGCACTTGCCATGCACCGCCTTTTCGTCGCCACTCGTCCGCCTGAACGCGTGATCGATGCCCTGATCGATGTGATGGAGGGTATCGACAATGCACGTTGGCAATCGGACGAGCAGTTGCATCTTACGTTGCGATTTGTGGGTGAAGTCGAGCGAGCACAGGCCGAGGATCTGGCGCAGGCCCTTTCCCGGATTTCCTTCCAGCCGTTTGACATATCCATTCACGGCGTCGGGCATTTCGAAAAGAAGCGCCGCGTTCATGCGATCTGGGCGCGGGTGGAGCCAACTCCCGCCCTGTCGCGATTGCAGAAGAGCGTTGAGCTGGCCTGCCGTTCGGTCGGACTGGAAGGCGAAACCCGCAAATTCGTGCCGCATATCACGCTGGCGCGGCTAAGCGGATCGAGCGGTGACGTGGGGCCTTGGCTGGCGCAACATGCCAACCTGAATGCAGGGACATTTACGGCTGAAAGGTTTGTTGTGTGCGAGAGCGAACTTACGCCGAACGGTTCCATCTACAGCGATGTCGCCTACTTCCCGGAGCCCTAGCAGATAGACAAGGCTCTAGCACCCGGCTCTCCCATCCAGCGGGCGGGCATCCGCCAGACCTGCATGATGGTCTCCTCTGAAAGCGCTTCCTCTGGCGGCGCATCTGCGACCAGCTCACCCTTGTCGAGCACCAGCACACGATCTGCATGATTCATTGCCAGGGAAAGATCGTGCAGCACCAGAAGCACCCCCCTGCCTTGCCCCGCGGCGGCGCGCAGGGCGGCAAGCACCTCGTGCTGATGATAGAAGTCGAGCGCGGCAAGCGGTTCGTCAGCCAGGACCCAAGCCGGATCGGTAGCGAAGACTCGCGCGAGCAAAGCGCGGGCGCGTTCGCCGCCAGAGAGGGTGGAGATGGGCCGATAGGCAAAGTCGGTGAGATGGACCGCTTCGAGTGCAGCTTCGATTTGCTTTTCCCCGGCATCGCCATGCGGCAAGCGACCGAGCGCGGCGAGATGGCGTACCGACATATCCCATGCCAACTCTCCATGCTGCGGAAGATATCCGACTTGTCGGGCACGCTCGTTTGGCGCCATCTCGGCTATTGCAATTCCGCCGAGCAAAACCTGGCCGTGATCGGGTTCAAGCAAACCTGCCAGCACCGAAAGCAGTGTGGATTTCCCCGCACCGTTGGGCCCGCATATGGCGGTTATTTCGCCGGGTCGGAGCGAGGCTGCGATCTGTCGCAATACCGTCACGTCGCCCAGTCGGATCGATAATTCTCTGGCTTCGAGGGTCACGCAAGTTCCCTTCGCATCTTGAGCAGGAGCCAGAGGAAGAAGGGCGCACCGATCAGGCTGAGCGCAATGCCGAGCCTCAGTTCGGTGACCAGCGGGAGGATGCGGCAGAGCATGTCAGCCACCAGCACCAGCAAAGCCCCCGCAATTGCGCTCGGCAACAGCAATTGTGAGGGCCTGCCATCGGTCAGCGGACGCACCAAATGCGGTACGATCAACCCGACAAATCCGATGATACCCGCCACGGCCACGCCACTGCCCACGGTGAGGCCGGTTCCGATGATCAGAAGCCAGCGCAGGTGCGCAGGCTGCATGCCGAGTGAACGTGCCGCCGCTTCGCCCAAGGTCAGCGCGTCAAGGCCTTTTCCCGCAATCAGCAAGACAGCAATGCCCAAAACAGTCAGCGGCGCGGCGATTTGCACGTCGGCCCAACTCCGGTCCGTCAGCGCCCCCATCAACCATGTAACGATCTCGCTCATGGCGAAGGCATTGGGGGACAAGCTGATTGTAAGCGATGTCAGCGCCCCGGCGAGGCTAGCGATCATCATTCCGGCCAATGTAAACAAGGCGATGCCCGCACTGCGCCCGGCGATCAGCGCCAGCAATGCCATGGCCCCGCCCGCTCCGATCAGCGCGAAAGCCGGCAAGAACCATCCTGCTGCCAAGCCCAGGTGCAGGCTCAGCACCGCACCCAATGCCGCCCCCGGAGCAATGCCGAACAAGCCCGGATCGGCGAGGGGGTTGCGCAGATAGCCCTGCATGGCAGCTCCAGCCGCGCCCAGTCCCGCGCCGATCGTGACGGCCAATACAGCACGCGGCAGGCGCAGTTCCAACAGGATAAGAGTGGCATTGGGCGTCGTCGCATCGATCCACACACGTCCAGCAAGCAGCGAAAGTGGCAGGGCTAGGAGGAGGAGAAGCCCAAAGAGGATGCTAGCGCGGTTCAAAGGCTTGCCCTCACCTCAACCAGACGTTCCAGCGCGCGCGGGATGCTTGGCCCCCCGCAAAAAAGCAGCGAGGGATCGAAAGTGGCATAAGCAATGTCCGATTGCTCGCGCAGCGCCGGATGGGAAAGCATGCGCTGATTGGCGGCAGCGATCACCAGTTCGGGCGGATCCGCGAGTACTCGCTCCAAGGGCAAGTAGGCCCCCTGCTCAATCCCTTGCGCAGCGGATTGGCTAACAAAACCGGTATGCTCCAGCAAACCGGTGATCAGGCCGTCCTGCCCGGGCACGATGCCGTCGGCCTGCCAGAACAATGTCGATACCGGCGTGCCAGTGAAGGCGGATGCGCTCCATGCCTGCTCGATGCGCGCAGCAAGCATCTCTCCCTGTTCGGCCCGGTCCACGGCGGCTGAGAGTTCACGAACCTGCTCGGCACTGCTTTCCACATCCTGCGTCACGCCCAGCGTCACCACCTCGATACCCAGCCGTTCGAATGCGTTGCGCGTGGCAGGCGCAAGAAAGCTGCCGGTCACGACCAAATCGGGATCGAGTGCCAGCACCTCCTCCACCGTACCGCCAGTAGCAGGATAGGCGCGCGCCTGTTCCAGCGGCATGGATGAACCGAGCGAGTCATGGCTGTAGTGCGAAATGGCAAGCAATTGTCCCGGCGCTGCAACCTCGGCCAGGATCGCATCGGCACAGGGGTTGAGGCTGACGACAGTCGGATGCCCGAGAGTACGTGGCACAGGCTCAGCCTGTTGGCACCCGGCGAGCACGAGAGCCAAGGCGAGCAAGGCCCTCACAGCTGCGCCCTCAACCCGACAAAGGCCGCCCGCCCTTGCGAGGCATAGCCAGCAGCGGTCTGATATTGCTCGTCCAACAGGTTTTCGATGCGTCCGTAGAGTGTAAGCTTGTCCTGTAGTGGCAGCTCTGCGCGGATATCGACCGACGCATAGCCGCCCAGCCTCGCAAGATTGGCGGCATCATCGAAACTGCGCGAAACGATCCGCAGATCGGCTCCCAGAGACAGCCCGTCGGGAGTCACTTCCCAGTCGGAATAGAGCGTCAGCGCATGGCGCGGTCGGCGCGCCAGTTCATTGCCGGTGGCGCGATTTGTGGAATCAATGAATGCATAGACCAACCCGCTTTCAAAGCCTTCGCCGAACCTCAGCCTTCCTTCCAGCTCTACGCCTTGAGAACGTGCCCTTCCGACATTGTCATAAGTGCCGAACGGCCGGTCCGTGCAGATGGTATCGGTCACGCCGAAACAGGAGACGAAATCGATCAAATTGCGGCTGTTGCGACGGAACAGCGTCACGCTGGCGCTGTGGCCGCTGTGTTCGGCTGTATAGTCCAGGCCCAGGTCGATACCGCGGCTGCGTTCACGATCGAGCGCGGGATTACCAATATCGGAACGGAGCTGGAACAGGCTGGGCGCCTTGAACCCCTCGCCATAGGAAGCGCGAAGGCGGAAACCGTAGGCAAGTTCCATGCTGCCATTGGCGCCAGCAATCCACGCACCGCCGAAAGCATCGTGATGATCGTAGCGCAGTCCAACTGCCAGCTGCACTTTATCCGCCGAGAGCGAGAGCATGGAATGCGCACTTCCGATTTCGGCATCTGAATAGGTGAAGCCGTCATTGAATTTGTTCCTGACCCAATTGCCCCCGGCATGGATGGCGAAATTGTCATCCAGCGCGAACCGACCACGAAATTCGGCACGTGTCGAAGTGCCGTGGGTGGAATAATAGGGATCGCTGCCGAAACTCTCGTCGATCAGGTCGCGGTCGGTTTCGGTAAGGGCAAGCGATGCGAAAAAATCGACACCGTCGAGCGCATATTCCAGCCCCGCGCGGCCCGAGAGCTGGCGCGTGTCCTGCTGCTCGAGCGTATCGGCAAAGAGGA
>CAJXLD010000215.1 GCA_913055595.1 uncultured Altererythrobacter sp. | reverse complement strand
GCATCAATGTCGCGCCACACGAATTCGTCTACAAGGTCAATACCGCCAACGGCCAGACCAGGGCCGCCCGCACCCTGATCCGCGAGGTCCGCATCGGCTCGATCCGCAAGCCTCTCCAGCGTCTCAAGTCCTTCGGCAATGACAGCATCATCGCCTTCCATCTCGCCAAGTTCGACGAATTCCACTGCATCTGCCATCTCCGAAGAGATTTCGTTCACAGTGCCGATGGCGTTTTCCAGCTGCTTCTGTTCGCGGGTTATAGCTTGCGCTTGCTTGGGGTCATCCCACAGCGACGGATCCTGCACGCGCGCATCCAGCTCTTCCAGGCGACGCAAAGCCCGCTCCCAATCGAGCGACTTTCGTACCAAGGCTAACGCTGCTTCGATCCTGTCAATTTGGGCCTGCCCTTCGGCACGCATAACCTATCTCCATCAAACTCAGCCGCGCCGCCTAGCGCAGCAATAGGCAGAGAGAAAGCGAATTGCGCCATCTCTCTGCCGGCATTCACGGCAAGCGATGCAAACTCAGTAGAGTCCGCCCTGCTCCTCCACGAAGTTTTCTGGGCTGTTTGTATTGGCGGGAACGCCGTTCGCCAGCTCTTCGCGCCGACGCAATTGGGCAAGGATCAATTCACGCATTTGATCGATTTCATGCTGGCGCTGGCTGCGGCGCGGCTCGGTGTCAGGTCGAAAAGCTTCCCAGATCACACCCGATTGCGGATCATCGCCCGGCCATGCATCGAACACGCGGTTCCCGCTCCGTCTATCGATACGCACCATCCGCACACCAGGCGGAGCAAGGAAGGGCCTTCCACTCCAATGGTTGCGGGTTTCCTGCACGAATTGCTTGAATATCGGCACCGCCGTGTTGCCGCCCTGTATCCAGCCACCTAAATTTCGTGGCTGGTCATAACCGATATAGGTCCCCGCAACGATGTCCGGTGAACCGCCGACGAACCAGGCATTGGTGGGACCATTGGTCGTACCGGTCTTGCCGAAGAGCGGGAAATTCAGGTCACGCAATCTCGTCGCGGTGCCGCGCTGCACTGTACCGGTGAGCATATGCACGATCTGGAATGCAGTGCGCGCATCCATGACCTGGCGGCCCAGAGGCCTTAAGCGCGGCATGGGCGATCCGTCCCATTCAGCCATATTGCAACCTTGGCATTCACGTTCATCCGATCGCCAGATAACCTTGCCGCGGCGATCCTGAACAAAGTCGGTAACGCTCGGTTCGTGCAAGCGTCCGCGATTGACCAGTGCCGAATACGCGTTGACCATGCGCAGCACTGTGGTGTCACCCGAACCCAATGCAAAGGCCGGATATGGCTCATATGTCCCACGCTCCGCCTCGATGTCCATGCGCCGAAATGCATCGATCACATTCGGCATGCCCGTTTCCATGGCGATGTGCACGGTCATCAGGTTGCGCGATTGTTCCAGCCCGTAACGCATCGGATATTCGCCACCGCCCGTGTCACCGCCGAAATTGGTGAAGCAGTGTTCGCCCAAATTGGCGCCCTGATAATAGCAATACTGGCTATCGGGGACGATACTCGCCGGGGTCATGCCACCATCGAGGCCTGCGGCATATACGAAGGGTTTTATCGTCGATCCGGGTTGGCGACGGGCCTGTGTAGCGCGATTGAAATCTCCCAGGCGGAAGTCGAAACCACCCTGCATGGCCAGCACCCGCCCGCTATTGGGATCTTGGGCCAGGAAACCACCCGACACTCCAGGAACAGCACGCACAGACCAACTGCCACCTTCTGGACCAACGGCAATGACATCGCCGATCTTCAGACTTCCAGGTGCATCCAGGAGCGATGCCTCTTCACCATCGGAGAACCCGATGGTGGTTGCAGAACCGCTCCGCTGGATGACGACGGCGATACGCCAATCGCCATAATCGATCGAAATATAGGAACTGGCCAGCTGGCTGGTGAGGTTGCCATTGTCGGGGTTGAGCGTGGCCACCGGTCCGGTCCAGCCGCGATTGCCGTGATAGCGGATCAATGCTGCGCGAAGGGCATCGCGCGCCGCATCCTGCAATTCGGTATCGAGCGAAGTCCTGATCCACAAGCCGCCGGCATAAACGCTGTTGCGCCCATCTTCTGCCTCTTCGCCGAAGCGGGCAATCAGTTCCCGGCGTACCTCCTCAAGGAAATACCCGGCATCGGCTGATCGGCTTTCACGCTGCCCCTGCACGATCCCCAGCGGCATGGCCTTGGCCGCATCGCGCTCCTCGACCGTGATGTGGCCGTTATCCTCCATCTGATCGAGCACGATGTTCCGGCGTACCAGCGCCTCATCGTAATTGCGTTCGCGACTATAGGTTTCGGGCGCCTTGGGAAGGATGGCGAGATAAGCCATCTCATGCAATTCGAGTTCATCGACATCCTTGTCGAAATAGGCAAGAGCAGCCGCCTGCACCCCGAAACTGCGCCGTCCCAATGGAATTTCGTTAAGATAGAGGGGGATAATCTCCTCTTTCGTCAACACCCCCTCGATACGCGTGGCCAGGATCATCTCACGGAGCTTGCGCGTAATCGAATATTCGTCACTCAGCAGGATATTCTTGGCCACCTGCTGGGTGATGGTGGAGCCGCCCACGGCCCGCTCTCCCGATCCGATCTTGCTGACGTAATCGATCACCGCGCCGACAAAGCCACCTGCATCGATGCCGTTATGCGTCCAGAAGGTCTTGTCCTCCGCGCTGGTATAGGCATTGACCAATTGTGTCGGCAGGTCGTCGAATTGCAGTTCTACGCGCCGCTCCCGCTCATAGCGATGGACGATCTCACCATCCGCCCCGCGAACCACTGAAGGGAGGTTCGGTTCATATTCGAGCAGCATCTCCGCATCGGGAAGATCGCGCGCAATTAATGTCCATGCGATGATCCAGGCAACAACGAATAGCGACAAGGCAAAGCTGGCCCAACGAAACCAGCGCTTCTCGCGCCAGCTTTCGCGCAACCACGCAAGGACACCGCCAGCTTCTCGGCTGATACGATAGCGCAGGGCCTGCGCGCCAGATTCTTCAGTCTCGGACATGACTTGGGTTTCCTAGCATGGCGAATGAGTCTGGCGCCACAATGAATGGCCACTCATTCGTTTTCGCTATTGCGGGCAAAGTGGATCTGTATGGCGCGGGCCATGATCTGGGCAAATGCGCGCTGACCGTCTTCCGAGGCAAGCCTCCTTGCATCCCGGGAATTGGTGATGAAGCCAGCTTCGAACAGGATGGATGGCACATCGGGCGCCCTCAGAACAGCCAGAGCCGCCCCGCGTCTTGGTTGGGCATGGAACGTATATTGTTCCTCACCCTCTCGGAGAATGAGATCGGCAAATTCAGATGAAATGTCGGAGGTTCGGCGCTGGGAGAGCTCCACCAGGATGGCATTCACGTTTTCGCTTTGGTCCGACAGAAGAATGCCATTGACGATATCCGCACGGTTTTCCCTTTCGGCAAAGCGGGCGGCTGCTTCGGATGAAGCCTGACTGGACAGCGTATAGATGCTTGCGCCACTCACCTCGTCGCGTTCACCTGCAGAGTCCGCATGGATTGATACAAACAGGTCTGCACCCAATGCTCGTGTAATCGCGACCCGCTCACCCAAGGCGAGGAATTGATCGTCATCGCGCGTCATGGCAACCCGGATGCCACCGGCGGCCAAAAGCTCATCTCTCAGCTTGCGTGCCAATCCCAAGACCAGGGTCTTTTCTTGGTACCGTCCGTCTGTCGCACCGGGGTCATGACCGCCATGCCCTGCGTCGATGACCACCAACGGGCGCTCAGGATCGTTCGGCCCCTCTATTGCGGGCAAGCTTAAGGTTTCGCCCGCTTCGGGCAGACTGATACGAATGACATATTCGCGGCCGAGATAAGGAATGGGGATCGCCTTGCCGAACGCATAGAACCCGGCAAGCACCAGCACAGGCGCGAGCAAGACCAGCGCAATCTGCAAGCGATACAAGAACAATTCTGCGGTTCCATCTCGTGCAATTTCAGCAGACAACCCTATCTGCCATGCGAAACCCAAGGCTAATTTGCGTAAACGCGCAATATGGTTGCCGAGGCTTTCCCCAAATGCTAGCCATCCGGCTGCAACGGGCAATTTCTGTTCCCGTGCCATTCCGGCCTCGCATTCAAGCGGTTCCGGATATTTTTACAGGTTGATGCCGTAATGAGAAGCAAGAGCCATCAGGTCAGCCAGCAGTCAAAGGACTGCACTTTGGCGGCCAACGCTCTCGCGCAGACAGAAACCCTGCGCCTTCCCCTTGCTGCAGACACGATTCGTTGCGCTACCCACCGTATTTCGGTCGGTCGCGCCCATTATCCCTTCCCTGCAAAGCCCGGCCAAGGCCCGGTTTCCAGGGATAATCACACATATCGGCATGCTCGGGCGGACCATAACTTCCGCCGAGGATCACATGCCTGGAGATACATACATGGCAACGCGCATGCTTATCGATGCGCGCCACCCGGAAGAAACGCGGGTGGCGGTGCTCAAGGGAAACCGGATTGA
>CAJXLD010000214.1 GCA_913055595.1 uncultured Altererythrobacter sp. | reverse complement strand
GCCAATTCTCTGCGGCTGGTGAGGGCGGTAAGATGAACGGCTTGCTCTTCCTGATACCTGTCGCCCTGGGCCTCGGATTGATCGGTCTTGCGGCTTTCTTCTGGGCCATGCGCAGCGGCCAATTCGACGATCCCGAAGGTGCGGCATCGCGTATCCTTATCGACGATGAAGATGAGCCGGAGTGAACGGCCTGTCATGAGAGCATTCCGGCCTTCTGGCGGGAAAACGCAAGCTTCTTGATCCACTTCAATGAAACAGGCTGAAATACGGGCCAAATCGCTCGCATGTGGCCTTATCATCCCGATCTGCTCGCAACGCCGGTTCCGCGTTACACCAGCTTTCCCACGGCGGCTGAATTCGAGCCGGATGTGACCACCCAAAGGCATGCCGACGCGATTGCAACGGCCACGGGGGACGTTTCGCTCTATGTCCACATTCCCTTTTGCGAGAAGATTTGCTGGTATTGCGGTTGTAACACGGCCGCAGCCAATCGTGCACAGCGGCTCGCCAGCTATCTCGATGCCCTGCACAAGGAAATCAAACTTGTCGGCGAGATGTTGCCCGCAGGCACCCGTGTCAGGCGGATAGCCTTTGGCGGGGGAAGCCCCAATGCCATCTCGCCGGTCGACTTCGTGCGGCTGTTCGATGAGCTTGTGCTGCATTTCCCGCTGCATGATCCGCTGGTCTCGATCGAACTCGATCCGCGTGCATTGAGCGATGATTGGGAGGCGGTGATGCGCGCCGTTGGCGCCAGCAATGCCAGCCTTGGCGTGCAGACCTTTGCGTCCAAGCTGCAGGAAGCCATTGGGCGCGTGCAACCGCTTGAGATGATCGAGAAGTCGGTGAAGGTCCTGCGCAATGCCGGGATCACCTCGCTCAATTTCGATCTCATGTACGGCCTGCCCGGCCAGACCAGCGATGACCTGGCAGAAACTCTCGTCAGGGCGGCAGAGTTAGGTGCGGATCGTATCGCGCTGTTCGGCTATGCCCATGTCCCCCATCTCCTGCCCCGCCAGCGCCAGATCGATGGCTCTGCGTTGCCCGATCAGCACACCCGCTTCGAAATGGCGCGGGACGGACATTCGCAACTGGTTGATGCAGGTTATGTCGCCGTGGGGTTCGATCATTTTGCCTTGCCCGGCGATCCCATGGCCCAAGCCGTGCAGTCGGGTACCCTTTGTCGCAATTTCCAGGGCTTCACCGATGACCAGGCACAGGTCTTGATAGGCTTGGGAGCATCGTCGATTTCCTCCTTTCCCGACCTGCTGGTGCAGAACGAGAAGAACTCGGGCCGCTACCGGATGCTCCTCTCGCAAGGGCACCTGCCGACCGGCGTGGGCAAGGAGCGCAGCGTGGATGACAGGCGGCGCGGTGCGGTGATCGAGGAATTGCTGTGCCGGGGTCGGGCCAAAGTCTCCTCCGATCTGCTCGCCAGAGCAGAGCCGCGTCTGCGGCCCTATATCGAACCCGGTCTGGCGCGCATCGAGCACGGCAATACTGTGGTCGTGGCCAGCCATGCGCTGCCCTATGCGCGCAGTATTGCCGCCGCCTTTGATCCCTATCGCCAGGATTCACAGCGCCGTTTCAGCTCTGCTGTCTAAGCCCTTCGCGCACAAAAAAGAGGGTGGCCTGCCGGTTGGAAGGCCACCCATCAGGATGGGATGGTAGAGCTGGTACGCGGGTCAGGCGGCCAGCAAATCCGCTGCGGCCCAGTTCCCGTGCAGGCCCTGGCGCAGACGAATGGGGAGTTTGGCGCGTGCGATCGGGCCCTTGGCCACGTCCAGCGCGTCAAAAATGCACAAATCGGAATAGTTGCGGAGATGGTCGTCTACCAATGCGACCAGCCAACCGTCACCCTCGGGCGCGTCCTTGCTGCGCGGAATGAAGCAGGGCTCCTGCAGCGAGCCATCGGGGCCGCACCACCAGCTTTCTTCCTTGCCGGTCTTCACATTGAAATGGGTCAGCGTGTTGATCACGCCTGCAAACGGTCCGGGAGGGCCGTTATAGGGCTTCTCGAGGTCGTAGGTGATCATCCAGCCATGTTCATAGGGCTTGCCGGCCATGCGATCGTCGATGCGCGGGAATTCGCCCGGTGCTTCGCCGAGCTTGGTCACGCTTTCGACCACGTCCTCATTGGAAGCGAGATCCACGGTGATGCGGGCCAGTTCGGTCATCGCCAGTTCGGGATCGAAAGGCGCGCCGTCCTTGTCGGGGAAGAAAGGCAGGCTGCCGATTTTCGATACGGGCGTATCGAGTTGGATCTTGGTACCCTCGGCAAAGGCATTCATCACGTGGCAGGAGCACATGCCTTCTTCGTGCTTGAACCAGCGCATGTCGCTGCCATCGCCATCGCGCCGCATTACGCCGAGATAGGTGGGCAGTGAGCGGTCGTAATAGAAATGCGGCCGATCCTGCTCAAGCACCGACGGGTCTGAACTATAGGGCGAGACCGGGATCACCACGTAATCGCCAGCGATACAGAAATCATGCAGCATGGTGTAGTAAGGCACTTCGAATTCGGCGCGGGCGACAACATTGCCGTCGCGGTCGATCTCGAAATAGGTGCCGTCGGTGCTCAGATCGCCTTTGGCGGCATAGCTGATATTGCAGAAATTGCCCGTTTCCATGTCGATCTTGGGATGCGCGCCAAAGGTGCGCAGCGGCAACTCGCCGTTCCAGTCGGTATAGCCGTCCGTATCCAGCGTATGCTTGTCCATGACGAGGCAAGGGCTGTCTTCCTTCATGGCGAGCAGATCGCCACCGAAGACGAGGACATTGGTATTGGCTGTCCCGCGATGCTCGCCGATCACCGAAGGATCGTCGGTGCGCGGATTGCGATATGATCCGAACAGCGCGCGACCAGCCTCGTTTTCAAGCTTCCACTTGTCAGTCTTGGCATAGCGCTGTTTGAAGCTGACCTTGCCGTCCTTGAACCGGAACATGGTGACCATGCCGTCGCCATTGAAGAACTGGTCACCGCCACCAGCCTTGGGCGCGAATTGCGGATCGGGATGCACGCGGTAGAACGCGCCGTCCATTTCGGCGGGAATTTCGCCTTCGATTTCGATATCGCCGATATCGCCTTCCAGCCGCACCAGACGCAAGACATCTGCGTAAATCGGCTCCTGCGGGAAATGGACCATTACACTCTCCTAATCGCGAATCCTTTTGTAACGATCGTTAGAATAGGTGTGTTGGGCTATAGTGCTTTGACCTTGGTCAAGATTGATTCGCGGGGCACGAAAAAGGCCGGGTGCCCCCTCAGCTCCTCCCGGCCTTTCCTGCTGTGTTTCGTGTTCGTCAGGCGGCGACCTTCGTCCGGTTCTCCATCAACACAGTTGCAGCGGCTGTGTTCGAGATCGGCACGTGATAATTGCTTGCCAATTCGCGGACAGAACCGTGCAGTGCGCCGCGGGCGGCGATCCAGTTGAGAATCTCGACACCCTGGCTGCCGGCCAGCTCGACGATGTCGAGCGTGTCATGCTGTAGCAGCGCTTCAGGATCGGGGCCGATATTGCGCAGGCAAAACTTGTCGTAATCGACGTTGATATGGCCCGCACGCTCGCCTTCAAGCTGGTGCGACAGGCCGCCGGTGCCAAAGACCACGACCTTTTCGTCTCCGCTCCAGCTTTCGATGGCACGGCCGACGGCCTTGCCCAGTTCATAACAGCGCTTGGGGCTGGGTAGGGGATGCTGCACGGTGTTGATGGCGATTGGGACCAGTTTGAGCGGGAAAGGCTCCTTGCCCGGCCAGCACAATTCGTAAGGCACGGCCACGGCATGATCGACCAGCATGGACTGGCAGGTCACCGGATCGAATTCACTCGCCACGACCTGCTCGATGATGTGCCACGACAGGTCCGGATGGCCGGGATATGGACGCTGGAAAGCGATGCCCCATCCTTCATCTTCGTGCTTGTATTCAGGCGCCGCGCCGATGGCGAATGTCGGCATCTTGTCGAGGAAGAAATTGAGGCCATGATCGTTATAGAAGACCACTGCGACATCGGGCTTTTCCTCCGTCAGCCATTCGTGCACCGGATTGAAGCCGTCAAAGAATGGCTTCCAGTACGGGTCCTGTTGCAGGTTCTGGGCAATCGCCTTGCCGATGCCGGGGACGTGGCTGGTAAAAATGCCTCCACAAATCTCGCTCATGCTGCGGCCCTCCCTTTGTCTGCCACGCGAGTTTCGGTAACGGCATGTTCGAGAAGCGCGGCCTTGAATTCATCAAGCGACATGCCGGTTTGCAAGGCTCCCAGATCCTGCACATTGAGACCGAGAATGCCGGCCAGCTTGGCGAGGTAATAGACATTGCCGCCTGCCGACAGCATGCCCAGCACATCGCGATTGCGCACGGCTTCGCGCTGCGCATCGGTGAGGTTGAAGCTCTCCATATAGGCCTCTTCATCCTCGACAAATTTTTGGCGGTTGGCTTCGCTGTTGAAGGAATAGCACATGGCGTTGAGGGCATAGCCGTCCTGCGCAATGTCGCCATCGAAGACCAGCGTGCCGGGAATGGCGCGTTTTGCTCCACCTGATGATTCTGAAACCGGGGACATCTTCC
>CAJXLD010000213.1 GCA_913055595.1 uncultured Altererythrobacter sp. | reverse complement strand
GTAAGCAGGGCAACGACGCCATAGATCACCAGACCGCCAACGATCTGCCAAGCGGTGAGTCTCACCACCCCGTCTTGCCCGCCAAGAAAGATGAAGACGAGAAAGAGGAACATCGCCGAAAGCACGACGACCGGCGCAATTACAGAAAGGCGCGACCTAATCGCCCTGTCCCAAATCTCTGGCACGACCCGTTCCCCAAATATTGAAGCTATGGGAATAGGGACAAACACTTGCATAATAGTAAATGTGCGGGAAACCTTTAAATTTCCAGCGAAATTCGTAGGTTGCAATCAGCTCGATGCGGCAAGCTGAAAGTCATGCCCATCACTGGCCGACTTGGCCAATTTGAAGAAGCTCGGCAAGGAATCATCGGGTTTCACATAGCCGGTCTGGCCGACCACGGTTTCCCCGCCACCGAGCAAGAGAAGCGAATTGGAATGCATGGCTTCGCCAAGGCGCTGGAATGCGCGTGTGCGCGTCGCCAGATCAAAATAGAGCAAGACATTCCGGCACAGGATGAGATCGAAGGATCCCGGCTTCGGAACTTTGTCGAGGAGATTCTCTTCGGAGAATTCAACCATCCGCGCCAGTTCCGGCTTCACCCGCCAGCCGGTCGGCGTTTCATCGAAGAAACGCAGCATCTGTCCGATGGCCAGGCCGCGCTGCACTTCAAAATGCGAATAGACACCTCGCCGCGCGGCGGCGATTGCCTTTGCAGAAACATCGGTTCCCACCACTTCAATGGTCCAGCCGTCCCAAGTGGAAGGTGCTTCGGCAAACATCATGGCCAGCGACAGCGCTTCCTGGCCGGTGGAACAACCGACGGACCAGATGCGCAATTGTTTGCGATTGGCGAGCTTGGCTGCAAGCTGCGGCAGCACTTGTTCACGGATGGTATTGAATACTGCCGGATCACGGAAGAAATAGGTCTCGTTATTAAGCAGCGCGTCGATCATCTCGGCGACAAACGAGCCCTTCTCATCTTCGGTAATCTTGGCCAGAAACTGGCTGCTGGTGGTGATCCCGTAGTCGCGAAACAGCGGCGACAAGACTGTCCCTACACGCCAGCGCCGCGTTTCGGTCAATTCCTGACCAGTGCGTGCCTGAAGCAGGCTGGAAATCAGGCCAAAACTCAATTCATCTAGCTGTGTCATCGGCCCTTCCTTGTAAGGATTGCCCTGGCCGCCAGTTTGTCCGGCGGAAGGATTGCACTGGCCAGGCCTGCCGAGGCGATCGATCCGGGCATTCCCCAGACTGCACAGGTGGCTTCGTCCTGTACGAGTATCGTCCCGCCAGAACTGGCAATCATCTGGGCGCCTTTTGCGCCGTCACGCCCCATGCCCGACAGAACCACGGCAACGCATTCTCCCGCAGTCGCCTGCGCCAGAGAAGAAAGCATGACATCGACAGACGGCATGCAGCCATTTCCGGACGGATCCCGGTTCAATCGAACGAAATAGCGTCCACCAATACACTCGACCTCAAGATGGGCATTTCCAGGTGCGATCAGCACTTCGTCGGCACGCAATTCCATGCCGGCTTCGGCAAGCCGAGCCCGCCGACCCGAAAACCGTTCTATCTGTTCTGCAAAGGCGGGAAGAAAGGATGCCGGCAGATGTTGCGTCAGCAAGATGGGCATGCCGGTCTTTTCCGGCAGGTTCTCGAAAAACTGGCGCAGAGCAAGGATCCCGCCGGTAGAGGCACCGATTGCCAGCATGCGCGCCGACTTCTTCGACGTTGATCGCAACTCCGCAGAGGGTTTCTTGGCAACCTGATGTCCATAGCGGTGAGGACCAAGGGCGCGAATACGATCGACGAGGCCGGTCCGATATTCCTTGTCGAACTGTCCGCCAGACGGTTTGAGCAACGTATCGGCTGCACCCTGAGCAAGTGCCGTGATTGTGTGTTCAGCGCCCACCTCAGTGAGAGACGACACAACCAGAATCTGGGCGCCATGAGATGCCGCGATAATCTTCGGCAGCGCCTTGAGGCCGCCCATGCCGGGCATTTCCAGATCGAGCAGGATTACATCGACACGGATCGTTTCCAAGAGCTTTAGCGCATCTTCCGCCGTGCTCGCCTGACCTGCAAATTCGAGGTCGGATTCTGCAGCTATGAGGCGATTGTAGACAGCGCGCGCGATGATGGAATCATCAACGACAAGCACGCGCACTGGCTTCCGGGTGCCAGCTGGCACCAGATCGCCCGCCTTCTTGACAGGGGTAACGTCGCCCATTCTGCGGAACCCTCAGATAGCGCCTACAAGCTGGAACTTGCTTTGCAGCGTGTCGTGATCGAACGGCTTCATCACATATTCGTTGGCGCCAGCTTCCAGCGCTTCGCGGATATGCTCCAAATCGTTCTCAGTGGTCCAGAATACGACCTTGGGGCTCTCACCGCCCGGTTCCTTGCGAAGGAGGCGGATGAACTCGATTCCGCTCATCACCGGCATATTCCAGTCAAGCAGGATCACGTCCGGCATCGAACTGGCGCACTGGTTCAGCGCTTCCTGGCCATGTTCGGCTTCATCCACGGTGAGACCAAGAGTCTCGACAATATGTCGAGAGACTTTGCGGATGACCCTGGAGTCATCAACGATAAGACATGTCTTCATTTTCTTACTTCCCAACCCATTGTCTAGTTATTGGCGACGACCGGCTCATGCGGCCTCTTTTTGCGGCCCATCGATGAAGCCCGCAGGATCGGCCAGAAGCACCATCTTCCCCTCATGGCGGATCATGCCGCGGGCGACGCGTTGCCAACCCGGTTCGAGTTCGGATGGTACTGGCTCGATTTCTTCTTCCATTGAAATGACGTCATCCACGCGGTCGACGCTCAAGGCGTAGAGATAGGCTCCCTGCTCAACCACCACCGCCTTTCCGGCGGTGCAGCACCCCTCCTCCAGTCCAAGTGAAAGGGCGCAGTCGATCACGGTCATCGGACGGCTTCGCAAAGCGGCCAGGCCGGCGATGTGCGGCGGAGTCCCCGGTGCAGGCGTGAGCTTTTCCAGCCCCACTACCGATTGAATGCTGGCCGCATGAAATACGATCCGGTGTCCGCCCACCGATGCAAGAAGGAACAAGGTGCTCATGCGCCGACGACCCTTTTCATCTCTTGCAAGGCTTCCAACAGGCGCTCGCGATCATAGCGGTAGATGGATCCATCTGCTGCCGCCGAGCCATTGGTCTTGCTATGCAGGCGGATACTGCAGGCTGCACGCTGGGCGATCTCGCTGTCGCTCTCGTCCATGAGGATGGCGAGGTCAGGATCGGCATCTTCTTCGCAATCGACACGATAGCCTGCAGCTTCCACCAGCGGACGAAGGAATTCCTGCGCCCATCGGTCGTTACCATCAAGGTGGCAGGTCGGACGCGAATCCCGCTCCATGCCTCCGCCCATCTGGGAGAATAGCTGGTGGCAATCGAGCACCTCGACCGGGGTGCCCTCTATCAATGCGATCCCGGCTGTTTCTTCGCTGCCTTTATCGGGCGCAAGCTCGGCTTCGATGGATGATATGTCGATCATTTCGGCAAAGGCATAGGCCACCTGCTCCACGCCATCACTCAAGCGCAGCATGTTGACCGTTTTCGGAAGCTCGCACGCAATCGGAATTCCGGCAATCGGGAAGATTGCATCGTCGACAACAACCTTGGAGTGCATTCCAGCCTTGCGAAATGCAGATCTGTCGGCGCGTTCCACTCTGAGGACGGACTGCATGTTGACGGCGCGCTTTTCGCCATCCAGGCCGCGCAATAGGAGGACCGGCACCCTGCGTTTTTCGGCTTCCTTGCGTTCTTCTTCTTCGACCCGCATGAGCTGCGAGCGTTCGACTTCACGGATCAGGCCGGCTGCACGGGCTATGCCGGAAACGTCCAGCATCAGAACCGGGCTGCCATCATCCATCAGCGTGTTGCCGACGAAGAAACCACAATCCATGACGATCGGCGCCAGTGGCTTAACCACCAGTTCCTCGTGTTCAATGACCTGGTCGACCGCGAGCCCGATCTGGTCGCCTCCGACCAATCGAATGACGACCAGCATCTGTTCGGAATGATCATTCTCGATGCCCAACACGCTTGCCAACGCCACGCAGGGGATATGCTTGTCACGAACCGACAACAGCTTCGCGCTTCCCACCTGGGAGAGGTCGGCTTCTTCGCTATCGATGCGGACGACCTCTTCGACATAGGAGCGGGGAATGGCGAATTTCTGCCCGCCAACGCCGATGGTGAGCGAGGGAACGATGCTCAGGGTCAAGGGGACATTGAGCATGATACGCGTGCCCGAACCTGGCGTCGTATCGATCATCAAAGACACGCCGATCTGCTCCAAATTGGCTCGGACGACATCCATACCGACGCCGCGACCGGAAACCGAAGTGACTTCCTTGCTGGTCGACATGCCCGGTGCGCAGATCAGCAAATTGCGCTCCCGCGGAGACATCTTCTCGACGTCTTCGGGCTTGATCAGCTTCATTGCGATCGCTTTTTCGATCAGCCTTTCAGTATTGATGCCGCGGCCATCATCGATCACGCCGATGCGAATTTCATTGCCAGTCTGGCGGGCGG
>CAJXLD010000212.1 GCA_913055595.1 uncultured Altererythrobacter sp. | reverse complement strand
CCCTTCCCTATATCCGCGAGGAGTGGGGCATCGACGACACGACGACAGGTTATGTCACCTCCGCCGCATTCCTGGGCCAGATGATCGGCTCTCTTTTCGGGTCATATCTGGGCGACGTGTTCGGTCGACGTCCGGTTATCATCGTTTGTACCATCGGTAGTGCTGTGCTGACGACGACTGTCGGGTTCGCACAGACGCCGGACCAGCTCATGGTTCTGCGCTTCATTTCCGGCCTTGCAATCGGCGGATTGCTTGCTCCTGTCTGGGCGCTTGGCATAGAAAGTATGCCCAAATCGATGCGGGCGACCAGCGTGACAATTATCATGCTGGGCTTCAGCTTTGGTGCCTCTTCCGCTGCGCCGATCGCCAACTGGGTTGCCCCAGTTCTGGGCTGGCACGGCATCTTCTGGGTTTGCGGTGCCATGACGGGCGTCTTCGCCGTCATCCTCATTTTCATGCTGCCGGAATCGACACGCTGGATGGTCGCGACCGAAAAGCCCAGGGAAGAAATCGTGCCGATGCTCGAGCGTTTCGATCGTTCCTTCGATGGCAGCGCCTATGACAGTTTCGAGCTTTCGGATGAGCGCCAGGTCAAAACCATGCGCAAGGGCGAAAGCAATGCGCTGGTGATGCAGGCCACCAATGTCTTGCTGCGTTTCAAGGAATTGTTTGTCGGCAGGCTTGCCCTGATCACGCTGTTCATATGGGCCGCCTATTTCTTCTCCAGCGTCGCGATCTATCTGAAGAATGCATATGGCGTGCTGTTCATGGAGAATCTGGGCATTGCCCGACAGGACGCCGCATGGCTGGCTGGCGCGAGCGGTATGGTCGGCGCGATTGGCGGTGTGACCCTGCTGGCCTTCACCGAAAAGCGCGGCCCGGGCTGGATCGCCATTGCGCCGCTTCTTGGCATACCGGTCGTGCTGCTTGTCGGATTCGGCTATGTAAGTTCGGGCATGGATTTGGCCGGCGTGCTCCTGGTTGGCGCCATTTTCGTCGGTGCCGGCCACGCGGCGGTAATTTCCATTACCAGTATTTATTATCCCAGCGCCGTGCGAGCGTTCGGTGGCGGCTGGGCCAGCTTCATGGCGAAATTCGGGGCTGTTGCAGCTCCCTTTATCGGTTCGGAGGCAGGCTTCCTGCAAGGCGCAGAGGGTGCCAGGCAAGGCTATGTCTTTACTGCCTTCTGCATGGGCGGCATCGTCGTCTTCATAATCCTGCTTTCGATTGTCGCACGCGGCCTGCGAGATGAAATGAAACCGCAGCCTACAGCCGCCGTACCCGCCGAATAGGAAATATCGATGACCAAATTGCGCAGCCTGTCCGCCAATTCGCCTGGGCGGCGGGCCAATTGGAAAGCCCTCGGCCTCAGCAAGGAGGACATGGAAAAGCCCAAGATCGCGGTGGTCAATTCCTCCAGCGAACTGGCGATCTGCTATGCTCACCTGGATGGCATCGCCAAGATCGTGAAGGAGGAGATCCGCAAGGCTGGCGGCGTTCCTTTTGAAGTGCGCACCGCTGCCCCTTCGGACTTCATCACCGGCGCGGGCAAACAGGGCTCCTACATCCTCGCCGGTCGCGACATCATCGCTAATGATATCGAGGTGCAGGTCGAAGCGGCCATGCTCGACGGCATGATCTGCCTGACCAGCTGCGACAAGACGCCCCCTGGGCATTTGATGGCGGCAGCACGGCTCAACATCCCTACCATTCTTGTCATCGGCGGATACCAGCCAGCCGGTGAGATTAATGGCGAGCCGGTCGACGTAGAGGATGTCTGGTCGGGTCAGGTGGGCGAACGATTTGGCGCGAAGCCCAAATTCCCCGTCGCCGACATGGCGGAGAACGCCATCATGGGTCCCGGCGTTTGCGCCGGCATGGCCACGGCCAACACCATGCATTCGGTGGTCGAAGCTTTGGGCATGGCGCTGCCCGGCCACGCCCCTGTCCGCGCCAATTCTCCCAAGATGCAGGACAATGCCCGCGCGGCCGCGCGTCGCATCGTGGAAATGGTGGACGAACAATTGCTTCCGCGCGACATCCTGACCGAAGGCGCCTTTCGCAACGCCATCGCCACCGTGCTGGCGGTCAGCGGCTCCATCAATGCGATCAAACATCTGCAAGCAACCGCGATCGAAGCGGAAAATGGCCTCGATATCTTCGCCATGTGGGAAGAGATGAGCGCCGTGCCCGTGCTCTGTGCCGTACGGCCCACGGGCGATGTGCGGATCGAACAGTTCGAGGATGCCGGTGCCGCGCGCGCGATCCTCAAGCGCCTGCTGCCGCGGATCGACGGCGATGCCCTCACCTGCACGGGCAAGACGCTCACCGAAAACCTCGAAGGCTGGGAGATTCCCGGTCCAGACGTGATCCGCCCTCTCGACAACCCGGTCGGCCCCGGGCCCGCCATCGCCATCCTCAAGGGCAGTTTTGCCGATACCGCCGTTGTGCGTTTGGGCATTCGCGACGGCTCACGGCCGGAAGAATTCTCCGGACCCGCCAAGGTCTATGAAAGCTCGATGGAATGCCTCCAGGCGATCGAGGAAGGCAAGGTTGTGGCCGGCGATGTGGTGATCGCACGCAACCAGGGCCTGAAGGGCGCACCCGCCATGGGCGGCGGTGCATCGCTGGTGCTCTTCGCGCTCGATGCGGCAGGCTTGGCAAAGACCACCGCATTCGTCACCGACGGGCAGCTGTCGGGGCTGTGCCTGAAAGGACTGACCGTGGCCGAGGTCTCTCCCGAAGCGGCCACCGGCGGCCCCATCGGCAAGGTGCAGGATGGCGACATCGTGACCATCTCGGTCGCCAACCGCAGCATCGATATCGAGCTTACCGCAGAAGAACTCGCCGCCCGCGAGGCGCCAGGCTATCGCATCGAGGCGAGCGGCTACCTCGCCAATTTCCGTGAAAGCGTACGAGGCATGGAAACAGGCGGAGTCTTGCTGCCGGAGAAGGAATAGCGGACACTCCGCCCGAAAAGGAGAGGAACGGGTATGAACGAGGCAGCGACCTATCGACCGCTTGTCGGCAGGCTGGCCGTCATCACAGGCGCGGCAGGTGCCATCGGCAGGGCGACCGCGCGCAAGCTTGCGACACGCGGTGCGACCATCGTGGGCGTCGATCACCCCTCCGCCGATGCCAGCGCACTGGAGGCCCTGTTCGAAAGCGGCGAAGCGCTGACCCTGCTGCGCGCCGATGTCACCAATGAAAGCGATGTAAAAGCCTACGTCGAGGCTGCGCTACAGGTCACCGGCAGGATAGACGTCTTCTTCAACAATGCCGGCATCGAAGGCGCGCAGGCGCCGATCTCCGAATACCCAACCGAAGATTTCGTGAAGGTCTTCAATGTCAATGTGCTCGGCGTGTTCCTCGGGCTTAAATATGTGCTCCCTGTAATGCAGGAACAAAAGGCCGGATCGATCATCAACACATCCTCCATCGCCGGGCTGATCGGCGCGGAAAACATGTCGGGCTACATAATGTCGAAGCATGCCGTTCTGGGCCTGACGCGCACCGCCTCTCTCGAAGCCGCACCACATGGCGTGCGCGTCAATTCGGTGCATCCCGGTTTCATCGACAGCCGCATGCTGACCGACATCGTACACAACCTCGGCGCGCCCGATGCAGAATCGCTCGCGCCATCCGTGCCTATGGGGCGCCTTGGCTCGGTAGACGATATCGCCAATGCCGTGGCCTTCCTCGCTTCTGATGACAGCAGCTACATGTCCGGCCACTCGCTGGTGGTGGATGGCGGCAAGACTGCGGGCTAAAGGGGAACCGGCAGTGTTTCTCGATCTCGACAGCGCCCGGATATTCTTCGATGTGATAGGATCAGGCCTTATGCCGGAAGGGCCGGAGATGCAGCAGCGGCCCACGCTAATTTGCCTGCATGGCGGGCCCGGCTTCGACCACACCACCCTGCGCCCCTATTTTGATCGTTTCGCCGACACGCACCAGGTCATCTACCTCGACCATCGCGGAAATGGCCGATCCACTGGCAATTTCGCGGACATGACGCTCGATCGCTGGGCAGACGACATCGCCGATTTCTGTTCGGCACTGGGAATTCGAAAGCCGGTGGTCTTTGGGCAGAGCTTCGGCGGCATGGTGGCGATGCATTATGCCGCGCGCCATCCGGACGGGCCTTCCAAACTCATCCTTTCCTCAACCGCCGCGCGCATGCGTTATGATGTGACGCTCGATATCTTTGAGAGGCTTGGCGGGGAAGAAGCTCGCGCAGTGGCGCAACGAAACTGGGACGAGACAAGCGAAGAAGCCTTCGATGCGTACGAGAAAGTCTGTCTGCCGCTCTACAACCCAAATCCTGATCCGGAGGCGGAAGCGGCCTTCAAACGCGCCATCCGCAAGCGCGAAGTAACCGTCCACTTCTTCGAAAACGAGTTGAAGGCAATGGACCTGCGTCCAACACTATCGGCCATCACCTGCCCCACTTTGGTCATCGCCTGCGGTGAGGACCCGATTACGCCGGTGATCTGCGGTGAGGAACTGGCTCAAGCCATCGGTGATATTGCGAGGCTGGAAGTGTTCGAAAGCTGGGGTCACGGCAGC
>CAJXLD010000211.1 GCA_913055595.1 uncultured Altererythrobacter sp. | reverse complement strand
CCCGCCGTTTCTGGGAGGCGGAATGGGAGGGCGACGGCAAGAACCTTGCCGGATGGACCAAGTCGGGCGGCGGGCTGCCGGTTATCACCGTGGGCAGCGTCGGTCTCGACACTGATGTCATGGATGTCTTCATGAAGGAAATCGATCCCAAGCCGCGCGTCGAAGTAGCAATCGAAGACCTTGCCACACGCATGGCAGCGGGCGAATTCGACATGGTCGCCGTGGGCCGTGCGCTGATCGGCGATCCCGACTTTGTGAAGAAGGTGGAGGCAGGCGACTATTCCTCCATCCGCACCTTCAAGCGCGACGACCTGGGCAAGCTCGAATGGGATCTCTCGATCGTCGAGGAAGCCCACGCGCAGGGAGTAGCCTGACCATTATGCTGCTCACCACCCGCACCGTCGAGAAACCATGGGGCCGCGAGCTTCTGCCGCCGCCCTTTTACTCCGTGCCCGATACGCGCACCGGCGAGATCTGGTTCGAGCCGCCCGAAGCGCTGGGCGAGCTTCTCGTCAAATATATCTTCACCAGCGAGAAACTCTCGGTGCAGTGCCACCCCTCCGATGCCCAGACGGAGGCGAAGGGGCTGGGCAAACAGGGCAAGGAAGAATGCTGGCTGGTGCTCGATGCAGAGCCCGGCGCGACGCTCGGCATAGGATTTCGCGAAGAGATTGACGCCGATGCAATGCGCGCCGCAGCGCTCGACGGATCGATCGAGGATTTGCTGGTGTGGCACGAGGTGCAGGCGGGCGATTTCTTCTACATCCCCGCCAACACCGTCCATGCCATCGGTGCAGGGGTGACTCTGGTGGAAGTGCAGCAGAATTCCGACATCACCTATCGCCTCTATGACTATGGCCGTCCGCGGGAGCTGCACCTGGACGAAGGCATCGAAGTGGCGAGCGGCGCACCCTATCCTGAGGCCTTGCACAAACAGCTGCCCGCGAGCGGCCACTCCACGCTGGTCGACGGCCCCTATTTCACGCTCGACCTTGTGCACGGCGTGGCCGACGACGGGCTACTCTATGCCTATGCGCAGCCTCTGCTGGTGCTGCCCCTGTCAGGCGAAGTGGTGGCGGCAGGCGAGGTGGTGCAGCCCGGCCAATGCGCGCTGGCACCAGACCTTGCATCGGTCACATTTGCTCCTGAAGGAATGGCGTTGGTGACGCGGCCGGTGCTGTAGTCACCGTTCGTGGTGAGCTTGTCGAACCACGAATTGAGATGCCCCTCGTTTCGTCCTTCGACAGGCTCAGGACGAACGGTCTGCGGGGACCCTAAACCACCCCGAAGGCCAACATGGCGTCGGCGACCTTCTTGAAGCCGGCGATATTCGCGCCCTTCACATAGTCGACATAGCCGTTTTCATGCGAACCATATTCTACGCATTTGCCGTGAATGCCTTCCATCAGATCGGTCAGCATTTCGCCGAGACGTTCATGGTTCCAGCTGATGCGCTCCGAATTCTGGCTCATCTCCAGACCTGACACTGCAACGCCGCCGGCATTGGCCGCCTTGCCCGGGCCGTACATGATCTTGGCATCGTGGAAGACTTTAACGCCTTCCAGTGTCGTGGGCATATTCGCGCCTTCGGACACGGCGATGACGCCGTTCTTGACCAGCGCCTTGGCCTCTTCCTCGTTCAGCTCGTTCTGCGTGGCGCAGGGCAGCGCGAGATCCGCCTCCACGTTCCACGGACGAGCACCTTCATGGAAGGTCGCGCCGGGAAATGCATCGACATATTCGGAAATACGGCCGCGATAATGCGTCTTGTGATGCTTGACCCAGTCGATCTTCTCCAGATCGATGCCCTCGGGATCATAGATAAAGCCGCCGCTGTCGGAGAGAGTCAGGACCTTACCGCCCAGCTGGACAATCTTTTCCGCCGCATGGGTGGCGACATTGCCCGATCCCGAGATGACTGCGGTCTTGCCTTCGACGTCCTGCCCGGCATGCTTGAGCATATTCTGCAGGAAATAGACCGCGCCGTATCCGGTTGCCTCGGGCCGCATCTGCGAACCGCCATATTCCTCTCCCTTGCCCGTGAGCACGCCTTCCCAGCGATTGGTGATGCGCTTGTACTGGCCGAACATGTAACCGATTTCGCGCCCGCCAACGCCGATATCGCCGGCGGGAACGTCCGTATCGGGGCCGATATGGCGATAGAGTTCGGTCATGAAGCTCTGGCAGAAGCGCATGACTTCGGCATCGCTCTTGCCCTTGGGGTTGAAATTCGCCCCGCCCTTGCCGCCACCCATGGGAAGGCCAGTGAGCGAGTTCTTGAAAGTCTGTTCGAAAGCTAGGAACTTCAGTACACTTTCATTAACGCTGGGATGAAAGCGGATGCCGCCCTTGTAGGGACCGATGGCATTGTTGTTCTGCACACGGTAGCCGCGCTGCACGCGAATGCAGTGATTGTCATCCTCCCAGCACACGCGGAAGGAAACCACACGGTCTGGCTCGGCTATGCGGCGCAGGATCTGCGCCTCGTGATATTCCTCCTTGTCCTCGATGAATTCGTAGATGTCCTGCGCCACTTCCTGCACCGCCTGGATGAATTCCGTCTGCCCCGGATTGCGCTTCTTTACGCCTTCCATGAAAGTTGGAAAGTCGACGTGGTCGGAAACTGCCATTGTGTGATCCCCCTATAAAGCGAAGCGATTTCCGCCGCATGCGTGATCCTACGCAAGACCAGCGAATCGCCTTTCTGCTCAGCGATGGAGAAGACCACCAAGCGACAACAAAATAAAGCGCGGAGAGACAATGCAAACACGCTTGCCTTGTGCCGGGCGATCCCCCACCCTTCGCGCTTCAGGGAGGAATCGTTACAATCGCGGGGGAAATGATGCGGGGCCCTTTCCGGCAAAAGGAAGGCTGTTCCTGACATGGCGAAAGGCTCTGCCCTCGCCCTGTTTTCTGTCGGCTGGCGCAATGTGCGCGAGGCTGGACCGCAACGCCTTGGGCTGACGGCAGTACTTCTTGTTCTGGCGCTGCTGCTGGCGCGCTTCAGCTGGAACCTGCCTTTTACCGATAATGCCGAACGTGCACTGTTCGATTACCGCAGCTTCATTCTGGCCGAGCAGGTGGAGAACGATCCGCGCGTTGTCATGGTTGTCTATGACGACCAGACGCTTATCGATCTGCGCAAGCGATCCCCGCTTGATCGTGGGCTTTTGTCACGGGCACTGCGTAACCTTGACGGCATGGGGGCCAAGGCCATCGGCGTGGATATATTGTTCGACCAGCCGCAGGACGAGGATGCCGAGCTGATTGAAACACTGCGCACGATGCAGACCCCGGTTTCCGTCGCCTATGCCGAAACCGAGACCAACTCTCTGGATATCGGCTACGACCAGCAGCAATATCTCGAAAGTTTCATCGCCGAACTGGAAGGCAGCAATGTCCGTCCGGCCAGCATCAGGTTGGCCGAAAGCTCAGGCGTCACCCGCGTTTGGCCATCGATTGAAGATGGCCTTCCTCCACTGCTGGGGCGCGTGATGCTGGAGAGCGCGGGAGAGCCGGAACGGCTGACCTTCCCCGGCTATGAAGGGGCAATCCGCTACCGCAAGCCCGCCCTGCGCGATGTGCCGGTTTTCAACACGCTGAAGATCGACCTCTTTGCCAATGACGACTTGCTGGCCGTGCCGGAAATCCGCGAGGAACTTGAGGCCTCGATAGAGGGGGCATATGTCCTCGTTGGCGGCGATATCATCGATTACGACCGCGCACTGACGCCATTCTCCTCCTTTGACGATGACGCTACCGAGCAGGGCGCCGCTGATATCCGACCGCCTGGTATCGAAATCCACGCCACAACCATCGCCCAGATGCTAGATGGTGCGCGGCTGACGAAGCTTTCGGAATTCTATGTCTGGTTCCTTGCCGTCACCGTTGTCACAGCGGCCGCGCTGACCGGGCTGCTGGAATTCCGCAGCTGGAAATTTGCTCCGCTTCTGGTCGCGCAACTTGCCGTCTTCATCGGCCTTCCCTTCTACCTCCATGCGCGTGGCTTCGACACGTACGAATTTCCCGCCATAGGGCCCGCGCTCGGCTGGATTATCGCCTTCACCGCGGTCGTATCCGCCGCGCGCGCGAGTTCGGCAGTCGCACGGCGCTTCGCGCAGGGCGCATTGGGCAAATACCTCCCCAAAAGCATTGCCGACGAGATCATCGACAAGCCCCAGCTCCTTGCCCTGCATGGCGAAAAGAAGCCCATCTACGTGATCTTTTCCGACCTCGAGGGCTTCACCAAGATGAGCCATGCGCTCGCACCCGAGATGGTCGCCAGGTTGCTCAACCGTTATCTCGAAATGCTGAGCAAGGTTGTACTCGAAAACGGAGGGATACTCGACAAATTCGTGGGCGACGCGGTGGTGGCCTTCTGGGGAGCGCCCATTTCCCGGCCCGACGATGGCGAACGGGCAGCACGTGCAGGTTTTGCCTTGTGGCAGGCGGGCGAAGAATTTCGCAAGGAAGTGGCCGCCATGGACCCTAACCTGCCGCCCGTCGGAAAGACCCGTGTCGGCATGCATTTCGGCGAGGCGGTGGTCGGCAATTTCGGCGGTGAAAACCGCATTCAATATACGGCGCTGGGCGATTCCATGAACACGGCGGCGCGGC
>CAJXLD010000210.1 GCA_913055595.1 uncultured Altererythrobacter sp. | reverse complement strand
GCGTGCAGGTCGTTCCGCGCCGCTGGATCGACTTCATGCGCAGCCCCAGCCCTCGCGCTCCCGACTACGGCGCCCACCTCTGGCTTAACCGCCCTTCGGGCACCAGCCGCGATGTGCTCTTTGCCGCGCATGGGCCCGATGATCTGGTCGCCGCCATCGGCCACCTCGGCCAATATGTCCTTGTCTCTCCCGGCCAGCACCTCACCGTGGTGCGGCTTGGCCAGACCAATGAGGAAGATCGCGAGGCTCTGGTCGACGCGCTTGCCGAGCTGGTCCAGCTCTATCCGCGCCGGTGATCAGTTGCGGTCGGGCAGCAGTTCTTCCGCCGCGACACCTTCTTCATTGACCATCCCTTCGGGGTCGGGATGGATGAGCACTTCCACGCCGGGAAATTCCTGTTCGATCCGCTCCTCGATCTCATCCATCACACGGTGCGCTTCGGCGACGGACATGGAGCCATCGACGGCGGCATGGAACTGCACGAAATCGTGCGCCCCACTGGTGCGCGTGCGGAGATCATGCACACCCCGCAGTTCCGGGTGACGCGCCAGCACCTCGAGAAAATCTCGGCGCCGCTCCTCCGGCCATTCGCGATCCATCAAATGATCGATCGCCTCACCCGCCGCACGCCAGGCGCCCCAGGCAAGCCATAGCGCAATAGCAAAGCCGAACAGCGGGTCGGCCCCGGCGACATCGGCAAAGTGGTCCAATGCCAGCGCGGCAATCACCGCCAGGTTCAGGAACAGGTCCGACTTGTAATGCAGGTGATCGGTGGAAATGGCGATGCTGGATGTGCGCGATATGACATGACGTTGCCATGCCAGCAGCGCCAGCGTCGCTGCAATGGCGATAACCGAAACAACAATCCCTTCCTCGGCGGCGGCTACACGGCTACCGGCCAGCCACTGGTCAATCGCGCGATAAGCAAGTCCCAGTGCGGACATGGTGATGAGTACGATCTGGAACATCGCCGCGAGCGCTTCTGCCTTGCCATGGCCGAATCGATGATCCTCGTCCGCGGGCTGGGCGGCAATCCATACGCCAATCAGCGTAGCGATACTGGCGATCAGATCCAGCGAAGTATCGGCAAGACTACCCAGCATGGCGGTGGAATCTGTCTGCCAAACCGCCCAAAGCTTCATGCCCGCAAGCAACACGGCCACGCTAATCGAGGCATAGGCGGCGCTACGCGTCAGCCGCGCACGTTGCTGCTGTTCGGGCGTCACGGGTAGAGCAAGGTGCTGGACCAGCCGGCACCCTCCCTGTTGAACTGGCGCCTTTCATGCAGGCGATTGGGACGATCATGCCAAAACTCGATGCGCTGCGGATCAAGCCGGAAGCCGGTCCAATGCGCCGGGCGCGGGATGGGCTGGCCGTCAAACTGGCCCGCCAGCACGCCCACACGGGCAAGATAGGTTTCACGGCTATCGAGAGGACGAGACTGGTCGCTGGCGGCAGACCCGATCTGCGACTTGCGCGGGCGCGAGTGGAAATAAGCGTCGGCCTCTTCTGCCGTTACTTCGGCCAATGGGCCTTCGATGCGGATTTGGCGGCGCAGGCTCTTCCAATGAAAGAGCAGCGCGGCCTGCGGATTTGCCAGCACCTCGCCGCCCTTGCGGCTCTGCGCATTGGTGTAGAAGACGAAGCCTCTCTCATCATGGCCTTTAAGCAGCACCATGCGTACAGATGGCGCGCCCTCCGGCGTTGCGGTCGCCAGTGCCATGGCATTGGGATCATTGGGTTCGCTGCGCTGCGCTTCGGCAAACCAGCCTTCAAACAGGGCGAACGGGTCCGAATCGGGAATGACGTTGTCGATATCGCTCATGCTGCTTTCCGCCTGCCAGATACTCCCTGCTTTACACATTTTACACGGTCCAAAGGGAAAAAATCCGGCCCTGGTAGAAAGCGAAAACAAGCCACCGGCAAAGGGAGGTTTTGCGACATGTTTTTGGTTCTAGCTTCCGGCACCAATGTAGGAAAGTGGCACCGGGCGTGCGCGAATCCTTGCCAGCGCCGATTGCATTACCTAGCTAATACACCATGAACGATCCTTACAGCACTCTTGGCGTCAGCCGCAGCGCGAGCGAGAAGGACATCAAGTCCGCCTATCGCAAGCTCGCCAAGGAGCTGCACCCGGACCGGAACAAGGACAAGCCCAATGCGGCGGAGAGGTTCTCCGACGTCACCAAGGCCTATGACCTGCTTTCCGACAAGGAAAAGCGCGCGCAATTCGACCGCGGCGAGATCGATGCCGACGGCAATCCCGCGATGCCCTTCGGAATGGGCGGCGGCTTCCGTCCCAATGGCGGGCAAGGACATACGGCGCGCGACTTCCAGGGCTTCGGCGGCGGCGAGGAAATGGACCTCAGCGACCTGTTCGAAGGCCTGTTTGGCCGGGGAGGAGGAGCAGGACCACGGGGTGCAAGCGGGTTTGGCAGGCGGACTCCCCCGCCGCAGCGCGGGGCCAATATCAATTACCGGCTGAAGGTGCCCTTCGTCGATGCGGCTACGCTGAAACCGCAGCGCATTACCCTGGGCGATGGCAAGACGATCGACCTGAAGCTGCCTGCCGGCCTGGAAGAGGGCACGCAGATGCGGCTCAAGGGCAAGGGCGAGCCCGGCCCCGGAGGCGCCGGCGATGCGCTGGTTACGATCCATATCGACCCGCATCCCTTCTATACGCGCGACGGCGACGATGTTCGGCTGGAACTGCCCGTGACGCTGGACGAAGCGGTCAATGGTGCGAAAGTGAAAGTCCCCACGGTGGACGGGCCCGTCATGCTGACCGTTGCCGCGGGATCGAGCGCGGGCAAGGTGCTGCGCCTCAAAGGCAAGGGCTTTTCGAAGAAATCGGGCGGCCGCGGGGACCAGCTTGTCGCGGTGGAAATCGAACTGCCCGAAGATCTGACCGAACTCTCCTCCCGCCTCGAAGGCTGGAAGGATGAGAGCGATATTCGCGAGCGCTTCGGCCTCTGACCGGCGCCATGCTCGACAGGCGCGGTGGAATGGTTAGAAACTGGCCTTGATGACATATTCTGTCATGCACCTGCCAATGCCGGCTGATCCGGTGTCGCCTAAAGGCCTTGTCGCCTGATGCTCGAGCGCACACGCAGACTGTTCCAGCTGCTTGAGCTCGATCATGTGTGGGAGGTGATCAGGCACGTTGCGATCGGGTGCTATAACGATGGCCTGATCCACGCCGGCAATCTGGCCTATATGTCGATGCTGGCAATTTTCCCCTTCTTTGTAACCGGCGCGGCGATATTTACCTTTATTGGCGAGGAAGCCGAACGCGCCGCCGCCGTTAGCGCCATATTGGCTGCCTTGCCGCCCTTGGTATCCGATGTGATCGGGCCGGTGGCGAAAAATGTCGTGGAAGCGCGCAGCGGAGCCCTGCTCTGGATCGGCGGATTGGTAGGGCTTTGGACTGCGGGCAGCCTGATGGAGACGATCCGCGATATCTTGCGCCGTGCCTATGGTGAAGAGCCGGTACGCGCCTTCTGGTGGTATCGGCTGCTATCCACCGGCTTTATCATCCTGGTGGTGTTCCTGTTGATGCTGTCGCTATTCCTGCAGGTATCGATCGGTGCGACGATGCAGGTGATTTCTGCCTATTTTCCCGAACTGACCCATGCTTTGGGTGAGCTGGCATGGTCGCGCATCGTCCCGACAGTCGGCTTGTTCGGCACGATCTATCTGGTTTTCTATACGCTTACGCCTGCCGCATATCGTCAGCGCCGATATCCGAAATGGCCGGGCGCTCTACTCGTCACAATATGGTGGGCGATCGTCTCCGAACTCTTGCCGCGCGCCTTGCGGCAGGTATTTTCCTACGATCTTACCTATGGATCGCTCGCCGGAATGGTGATCACGCTTTTCTTTTTCTGGCTTGTCGGCTTAGGGATGGTAGCAGGCGCGGAACTCAATGCTGCGCTGGCGAAAATTTCGGATGGCGAATCCGTCAAAGATGCCGACGCGAATTTGAACGCGACCACGCAGGAGGGAAAAACATGAGTGCAGGGGCCAAGGGGCTGATGCAGGGGAAGCGGGGCCTGATCATGGGGCTGGCCAATGACAAGTCTCTGGCCTGGGGCATCGCCCGGAAACTGCACGAGCACGGGGCAGAAATGGCATTTTCCTATCCCGGCGAGGCACTGGCCAAGCGCGTTGGGCCATTGGCCGAGCAGGTCGGCAGTGATTTCCTGATCCAGTGCGACGTCTCGGATATGGACGCGATGGATGCCGCTTTTGCCGAGATCGAACAGCGCTGGGGAAAGCTCGATTTCCTCGTCCACGCGATCGGCTTTTCGGACAAGAACGAGCTGCGCGGGAAATATGTCGATACCAGCCTCGACAATTTCCTGATGACGATGAACGTCTCCGCCTATTCGCTGGTCGCCGCCGCAAAGCGTGCCGCGCCGCTAATGACGGACGGCGGCTCAATCGTCACGCTGACCTATTACGGCGCGGAAAAGGTGGTACCCCACTACAATGTCATGGGCGTGGCCAAGGCGGCGCTGGAAACCAGCGTGCAATATCTCGCCAACGACCTGGGGCCGGACAATATCCGCGTCAATGCGATCAGCGCCGGGCCGATCAAGACTTTGGCTGCGAGCGGGATCGGCGATTTCCGCTACATCCTCAAATGGAACGAGCTGAACTCGCCGCTG
>CAJXLD010000209.1 GCA_913055595.1 uncultured Altererythrobacter sp. | reverse complement strand
AGCTGGTTCTCGTCACGCATTGGCGCGGTACAGCCTTCGAGGTAGGAGACGTAGCTGCCCTTTTCGGCGACGATCAGCGTGCGTTCGAACTGTCCGGTATTCTCCGCATTGATGCGGAAATAGGTCGAAAGCTCCATCGGGCAGCGCACGCCTTCGGGGATGTAGACGAAGGTACCATCGCTAAAGACAGCGCAATTGAGCGTGGCGAAATAATTGTCATGCTGCGGCACGACCTTGCCGAGCCACTTCTTCACGAGGTCAGGGTGTTCGCGGATCGCCTCGCTGATCGAGAGGAAGATCACGCCCGCTTTCTTCAGCTCTTCGCGGAAGGTGGTGGCGACGCTGACGCTGTCGAACACCGCATCGACCGCAACCTTGCGCGCACCTTCGACGCCGGCGAGCACTTCCTGCTCGGCAATCGGGATGCCCAGCTTGTCGTAAACCGCCTTGATTTCGGGATCGAGCTCGTCGAGCGATTCGAGCTTCGGCTTCTGCTTGGGTTCGGCGTAATAATAGGCGTCCTGGTAATCGATCGGCGGATAGCCGACCTTGGCCCAGTCCGGCTCTTCCATCGTTTGCCACAGGCGGAAAGCCTTGAGCCGCCATTCGAGCATCCATTCGGGCTCGTTCTTCTTGGCAGAGATAAAGCGGACCGTATCCTCATTGAGGCCCTTGGGCGCGAATTCCTGCTCGATATCGCTGGACCAGCCGAATTCGTACTCGGCAGCCTTGGCGGCAGCTTCGCGCGCTTCCTTGTCCTGGATTTCCCTGATGTCGGTCTGTTCGGTCATGCGATCATCTGTTCTTTCGTGCGAGCCAGTTCGGTCAGCTTGACGCTGTCCAACGCGCCGCGAAGCGTGGTGTTGACGAGGTCCCAATGCGGGCGGACGCTGCAGCAGGATTCGAGCGCGCAATCATGCCGCCCTTCCTCGACGCAAGCGGTGAGCGCGATGGGGCCTTCGATCGCCTCGACAATATCGGCAAGCGTGATCGCCGCTGCCGGGCGGGCCAGCTGGATGCCGCCACCCGCGCCGCGCATCGATTTGAGCAGGCCGGCCTTGGACAGGGCGCTGACGAGCTTCTGCACGGTGGGCAGCGGAATATTTGTCTCTTCGGCCAGATCGGCAGCGGAAACGCGCGCAAAGCCACAATGGCGCGAAGCGGCGCACATTGTGACGACAGCATAATCGGCCATGCTGGAGAGGCGCATTTTTTGCTTTCCCGCGGTTAATCGGAGCGATTCGTTCCGATTTCACCTAGGGACGGGCTTGCATGCTTTCAACGCCAAACCCCTTGTTGCGAGTCGTTAGCATCAAGCGCACAAAAAAGGGGCGGCCCCAGAGGGACCGCCCTTCAAAGTCGAGAACCCGTCGCGAAAAATGCGTCGAGCCCTTCGGGTCGCAAAGTCTGTATATGTGATTCGGCGCAAAGCTCCTTGTACGAAGGCGACATCGTGCATGTGAATTTTCGGATTTCCGAAAAATCTTAACTTTTGAGCAAGTTGGCTGCCACAATTAGGCCATAAACGGCAAACCATCGACACTGACAGCCAGCTTTGCCATAGGCAAATCATGCTATATCGCCTGCTTCGCCCGGCCATTTTCTTGTTCGACGCCGAAAAAGCGCACCGAATCGCAGTAAATTCGCTGAAATTCGTGCCAGTAGGCAAGAATTCGCCCGCGACAGGACCGCTCACCACCCAAGTAGCGGGCATCACCTTCCCCAATCCCCTGGGCGTAGCAGCCGGTTTCGACAAGGACGGCGAAGTGCCCGATGCGCTGCTGACGCTGGGCTTCGGCTTTGCGGAGGTTGGATCGATCACACCGCGCCCGCAGGAAGGCAATCCCAAGCCGCGCCTGTTCCGGCTGGAGGAGGATCGCGCCGTCATCAACCGCATGGGCTTCAACAACAGCGGCGGGGAGGCGCGGCTGGCCAAGCGACTGTGGCGCGGCGGGGTTGTCGGCATCAATATCGGCGCCAACAAGGATTCGGCAGACAGGATCGCCGATTATGCTGCCATGGCCAATATGATGGCCCCGCTGGCAAGCTATCTCGCGGTCAATATCTCCAGCCCGAATACGCCCGGCCTGCGCGCCCTGCAGGATGAGGGCGCGCTGACCGCGCTGCTCGATGCGGTGATCGGCGTACGCGACATGGCCGCCGCCATGCATGGCGGTCATAGCCCGCCGATCTTTCTCAAGGTCGCCCCCGATCTTGAGCCTGCCGACGTGGACGCGATTTCCCGCATCGCCTTGGACAAGAAGCTCGGCGCGCTGATCGTCTCCAATACCACGATTGCCCGTCCGCCGCTCCAATCTCCCCATGCCAGCGAAGCCGGTGGGCTGTCGGGTGCGCCACTCAAAGACATGGCGCTGGAACGCCTGCGCGATTTCCGCAAGGCGACCGGCGGGGAAATGCCGCTGGTCGGCGTGGGCGGAATCGCCACGGCCGAGGATGCCTGGCAGCGCATCCGCGCGGGCGCATCTTTGGTGCAGCTCTATTCCGCCATGATCTATCGCGGCCCGGGCATTGCGCGCGAAATCACCAAAGGCCTGGAAGAATTGATGTGGCGCGATGGCTTTGCCTCCATTGCCGAGGCGGTGGGAAGCGAATAGGTGAATGCCATGAAGCGTTCATTCCTGCTGGCCATTGCCGGTTCGCTGGTGCTGGCCGGATGCACCCTCGCACCGCAGGCCACACCCGTCGCACCACCTGCGGGCGGTGTTGCAGCCGCCAACGATCCGCGCGCCGCCCTGATTGGTGAGCAAATCATGGAGCAAGGCGGTAGTGCCACCGATGCTGCCATCGCCATGATGCTGGCGCTGGCCGTGCTCGAACCGCAAAGCACCGGCCTGGGCGGTGGCGGCTTCCTGATGCTGGGAACTGCTGAGGGCCAGGTGGAGATGTATGATGGGCGCGAAACGGCGCCGGCAGCGGCGAGTGGCGCCTGGTTTCTCGATGATGACGGAGCGCCGCGCGATCGCACTGCTGCGGCGCTCAGCGGTTTGTCGATTGGCGTGCCCGGACAGGTGGCACTTGCCGCCCAAGCGCATGCACGCCATGGCAGGCTTCCCTGGCCGGACCTCTTCGTCCCCGCAATTGAACTTGCTCGAAACGGATTCCCGATCACTCCGCGGCTCAGCGGTTCGCTAGCCAGATTCCCCCAGCGCGCAGCCCGGGACGCTGACGGCAAGGCAATGTTCTACGGGGAAGATGGCGAAGCCCCTGCAGCGGGCGCATGGATTCGCCTGCCCGAGCTTGCCGATACGCTGGAAATGATTGCGCGCGAAGGCCCGGAGAGCTTCTATTCCGGACCCTTCGCAGAAAGCATGGCGCTGAAAATCGCCCTCGATACTCCGGCCAATGCGGTGATGACGATCGACGATTTCGAAAGCTATAGCGCCATCCTGCGCGAGCCCGCATGCGTACTTTACCGACTCTACCGTGTGTGCACAGTAGGGCCGCCATCATCAGGGGGGTATGCCGTCCTCGCTATCCTCAAGCAGCTAGAGGGCTTCGAACTGGCGTCGCTCGGCCTGCGCAATGCCGAGACCTGGCACCTGTTCGTCGAAGCGCAGCGCCTCGCCTTTGCCGACCGGGAGTATTTTGTCGGCGATCCCGGCTTTGTGGACGTCCCGCTGGAGGAACTGCTGGATGAGACGTACCTCGCATCTCGTGCCGCGCTCATAGAACCGGGCACGACCCTTCCCGATGTGCAGCCTGGAGAGCCGGAAGGTGCATCGCGACAACTGGCAATCGGACAAAGCTGGCCGGAACAGGGCACGACCCACTTCGTTGCAGTCGACAAGCTTGGCAACATGGCAAGCTTCACCGCAACTGTGGAAGGCGCCTTCGGCTCCGGCCTGATGCATGGCGGCTTCTTTCTCAATAATGAGTTGACCGATTTCGACTTCACCCCCGAAGTGGACGGAAGGCCTGTCGCCAATCGCGTCGAAGGCGGCAAGCGTCCGGCAAGCTCGATGACGCCAACTTTTGTCTATGACCCGGCTGGCAAGCCCTTCTTTACCGTCGGCGCTGCGGGCGGAGGGCTGATCCCGGCGCAGACTGCGCGAGCGATAATCGGCGTCATAGACTTTGAATTGCCGCTGGAGCAGGCGCTGGAATTGCCGTTCGTCATGGGCGTGGGCCCGGGCGCAGTGCTGGTCGAACAGGGCACCTGGATGGAAGATCTCGCGCCCGAATTCCAGACGCTCGGTCATCCGCGCGTCATACCTTTCGGCCAATTGCTGCGGACGACCGGCGCGCTCCATACGGCAAACGGCTGGCAGGCGCGGCACGATCCCAGGCTGGATGATCTGGTCCGCATACCTACGGCAGTCGAGAAGGAAGCGGATACTGGGGCCGGTTTCGACGAAGGCGATACGCTCGCGCCATAGCTTGTCCAAGGCCACGCTTCGCCCTAGTCTTCGCATATGGCAAGGGCCGAACCAACGGTCCGCCAGGACGGAGGATTTTGGGCCTTGCAACCGGGCACAATGCAACTTGCCGATATCGAGAACGCCAAAAGCCTTGTTGGCCTGTTCCTGCAACGCGCGGATGAGCAGCCCGACAGGCCTTTCCTGACCGCCAAGATTGACGGCAAATGGAGCTCGATCTCCTATGGCGAAGCAGCCCGGCAGGCGTGCCTGCTTTCCCAGAAGCTCGTCGAGCTGGGCCTCA
>CAJXLD010000208.1 GCA_913055595.1 uncultured Altererythrobacter sp. | reverse complement strand
CGCAGTCATGATCCTCGCCTTGCGCGATGCCCTGCGGGGCCACGTGCGCACCTGCTTCGCCCGCGAGGAGGCACTATGCGGCGAAATCCTCGCCGCTGAGACCGGCGTCGAACTGGAAGCCCTGCGCCCCGCCGTCGAAACCTTTGCCCTATGAATCAGCCCTCACCGACCATCATCGCCCTCGGCGGCGAAGAGATCTCCATCCGCCTTGCCGACGGCTCCGAAGAGACCGTCAAAGTGCGCCTCTTCAAGCTCGCGGAATTCCCTGAATACCTGCGCCGCGTCGACGACGAGGAGGCTCTCGCCGAGTTCGCCTGCGCGAAGGAACCGGGCTGGGCCGCGACTCTCGACCTCGACAGTTTGCTCGACATCATCGAGAAGGCCGGCGGACGCCCCGACCGGTTCATTTCCATCCATACCCAGGCCGAGCCCGATTTCGACATGCATAAGGCGGTGGCGGCGCGCGGCGCCTGGATCGAATATGACCATATCGGTTCGGTGTCGGATGAAGATGTCGTGACGATGATCCTGCGCGCGCTCGACGCCGGGCTCGAGACCCAGCTCCTCCTCAGCCACGACCGCGGCTGGTTCGACCCGGCGCAGCCAGGCGGCGGCATCCCGCAGCCCTATACCCATCTGGTCGATCACTTCCTGCCGGCCCTGCGGGAGACGGGTGTTTCGGAAACGACAATTGCCCAATTAACCCAGGACAATCCGTTCAGGGCGTTCGCGCGCTAGGAAATTTCCTTCCCCCCTGTGGGGAGAAGGCGGCGCAGGGGACGGCTTCGGCTCAGCTCTTCGCGGGCACCGCGAAGAGGTCGTATTCGTCGTTGTCGGTGACGGTGACCGAGACGATGTCGCCGATCTTGATGCCGTCGGCCTGGTCGACAATGACCTGACCGTCGATCTCGGGGGCGTCCCATTTGGAGCGGGCGATCACGCGGTTCTGCTCGGGGCGGACGTCGTCGACGATCACATCGATGGTGCGGCCGACCTTCTTCTGCAGCTGGCCGAAGGAGACGTTCTGCGCCACTTCCATGAGCTGGGCGAAGCGTTCTTCCTTGAGCTCGTCGGGAACGACGCCTTCGAGCTCATTGGCGGTGGCGCCGGTGACGGGCTCATATTTGAAGCAGCCGGCACGGTCGATCTCGGCCTCCTCGATGAAATCGAGCAGCATTTCGAAATCTTCCTCGGTTTCGCCGGGGAAGCCGACGATGAAGTTGGAGCGCACGGTGAGATCAGGGACCTGACGCTTCCAGTCGAGGATGCGGTTAAGGGTCTTTTCCTGATGCGCGGGGCGGCGCATGGCCTTCAAGACATTCGGCGAGGCGTGCTGGAAGGGAATGTCGAGATAGGGCAGGACGAGGCCCTCGGCCATCAGTTCCATGACCGGATCGACGTGAGGATAGGGATAGACATAGTGCAGGCGCACCCAGGCGCCCAGTTCACCCAGTTCCTTGGCCAGATCATAGAACTTGGCCTTCACCTCGCGCCCACGGTACTTGCTGATCGTGTATTTGATGTCGAGGCCGTAGGCGCTGGTGTCCTGGGAGATGACCAGCAATTCCTTGACGCCCGAGCGGATCAGGCCCTCGGCTTCCGACAGAATGCCGGCGGCCGGACGCGAGGCGAGGTCGCCGCGGATCTGCGGGATGATGCAGAAAGAGCAGCGATTGTTGCAGCCCTCGGAAATCTTGAGATAGGCGTAGTGGCGCGGCGTCAGCTTGAGGCCGCTTTCGGGCACCAGGTCCACGAATTTGTTGGGCACCGGTGGCAGGTGCTCATGCACGGCCGAGACCACGCTCTCATATTGATGCGGGCCGGTGATGGCGAGCACGCTTGGATGGGTCTCGCGGATGAGGTTTTCCTCGACGCCCAGGCAACCGGTAACAATGACCTTGCCGTTTTCATTGAGCGCTTCGCCAATGGCCTCAAGGCTCTCCTGCTTGGCGCTGTCGAGAAATCCGCAGGTGTTGACCAGCACGACATCGGCCCCGGCATAGTCGCGGCTGAACGAATAGCCCTGCGCCCGCAGGGTGGTCATGATGCGCTCGCTGTCTACGAGTGCCTTGGGGCAGCCGAGGCTGACGAGCCCGATTTTTGGCGCCTGAGTCATGCGCGTCATCTGATCCGCTAATTCGAGTTTGGACATCAGCATCGACCGACACCGCTATTTGCTGATCGGTGCAGAGCCTGATGGGATGGCGCGTCATACAGAAATCTGGGCAGTTACGCAATGTGACTGCCTCGCAATGGGGGTGGGGCAGCCTTGTGCACGGCGGCGAACACAGATTGTTGAGGAGCGGATTGTTGAACAGTGCTTCTGCAATTGTCTCGGTTATCGGCGAAAACATCCTGGTCTAGGGCTGACGTCCCCGAAACAGCGCCGGCTGGCGCAGCACAAGGATCAATCCATGTCCGATCGACTCTCCGCTTATGCGCCGCAGGCCCTCGCCGTGCTGCGCGTTGTTGCCGCACTCCTGTTCTTCCTGCACGGGACGCAGAAGCTGATTGGCTTCCCGGCAACCGAATGGGCGCCCGACGCCTTCTCCATCTTCTGGTTCGCTGCAGTCATCGAAATCATCGCCGGCGTGCTGATCGGCATTGGTTTCTTCACCCGCGCGGCGGCCTTCATCGCCTCGGGCACCATGGCTGTCGCCTATTGGATGGTGCATGCCCCCGGCAATCTGTTTCCGACCAATAATGGCGGTGACGCAGCCATCCTGTTCTGCTTCCTGTTCCTGTTCCTGGTGTTCGCCGGTCCTGGCGCCTGGAGCGTGAACAAGCAGTAGTGGATTCGGCCCATCACCACCGGGCTTGTCCCGGTGGTCCATTGCCTGTGTTGAAATGGATTGCCGGGACAAGCCCGGCAATGACGCTGAACTGGTAATCTGCTTAAGGCCGACCTGCCAAAAGGCAACTGCGTCCGAAACAAGCGAAAGGCCGCTCGGTTGAGCGGCCTTTGGTCGTTCAGGTCACCGATTTGGGCGGCGTGCGCTTGGCGGTGCGGCGGGGCTTGTGGGTCTCGCCGGGCTTGGTGGCCGGCTCGCGCGGCGTATCGGCGGCGGGATTGACCTGCGGAACCGGCTCGGTGGCCGGCGTGATGTATTCGTCAGCCTCGGCGAAATCCCGTTCTTCCCCTTCTTCGGCCAGGTCGCGAATGGCATCGCGGACCTCATCGAGCAGGGAGGCGGAATAGCGCGAGCGCTGCACGGTTTCGCCGGTATTCTCGTGGCTCTTGAACCAGACCAGCAGGGCCTCACACCCAATGCGCAGGCCAACCAGTGACAAGAGACCGAAGACCGCTATTTCGAGCAGGCCCCACAGGCCATCGCCAAAGCTTGTGCCGAAGCGGAAGAAGAAGTGGCTGATGGCCCAGAGCAGAATGGCGGCCAATCCCAAGGCATAGAGGATTGGTACCAGTTTTGGTGACAGAATGGAATCCAGCCGGAACAGGGTTTGGCGCGTCAGCAGTCGCTTGAGATCGTCCAGGGTCATTTCAGGCTCCTCGATTCCGGTCTTCGCACAGAATTGTGTGGCTCAGGCGGTAATGGCAAGGCCTTCGGCGGGTGTTGTGGCGCCAAAAAGTGCCTCGAAGCGGCTGCGCAGCACCGAATCGACCTCCGGCATCGAGACAATGACGCCCAGATCCTCAAAGCTGGTCACGCCTTGGTCGGTGATGCCGCAGGGAACGATGCCGTCATAATGCGATAGATCAGGTGCGATGTTGAGCGAGATGCCGTGGAAGGTGACCCATTTGCGCACCCGCACACCAATGGCCGCGATCTTGTCCTCCCGCGCATGACCCTTGTCGGGGCGGGGGACCCAGACCCCCACGCGGCCTTCGCGACGCTCGCCCCGTATATTGTGCGCTTCCAGCGTATCGATGACCCATTGTTCCAGCCCCTGGACCAGACAGCGTATGTCGCGGCCGCGCCTGGTCAGGTCGAGCATGACATAGGCCACGCGCTGGCCTGGGCCATGATAGGTGTATTGGCCGCCACGCCCTGCGGGAAACACGGGAAAGCGCGCATTGATCAGGTCTTCGGGACGGGCCGAGGTGCCCGAGGTGTAAAGCGGTGGATGTTCGAGCAGCCATACGGCCTCAGCAGCCTTGCCCTCGGCAATGGCCGCTACGCGCTCGTCCATCATGGCCAAGGCGTCGGGATAAGCGAGCGGAGCATCGAAAATGCGCCATTCGACCGGCTTGCCGTCCGGGCGGTGCAGTTTCGCGCCGATTTGGCACGCTTCGTTTACGTTTGTTAAGACTTCCATAACCAGCTCTGGCCGACCCTCAGGGACAAACGAATCCGTGGCGCGATGGCGCCGGACCCGGGACTGCACCTTATCTATGAACACCCTGGACAATATTGAAGTCGATATCACGGTTGAGCTTGGCGCGACCACCATGCCGATCCACCACATGCTGCGCATGGGCCGCGGTGCGGTGATCGAACTGGACGCGACCGAGCACGATCCATTGCGCATCTATGCCAATAGCACGCTGATCGCCAAGGGTGAGGTGAATGTCGAAGAAGGGCATTTGCGCGTGTTCGTGACCGAGAAGGTCTTGCGGCTCGGTTGAGGCCTGACTATCCGGGCGGGGGCTTAGTTGGCCTTTGCACAGGGACGCGAAAATCTCCGATTATCCGCTTGTGGGAATGCAACAGCTTTGCTACACCCCCACT
>CAJXLD010000207.1 GCA_913055595.1 uncultured Altererythrobacter sp. | reverse complement strand
ATTGCGCTCTACGATGCCATGTTCGAGGCGCGCGTTGCCGAACCATTGGGGATTTCCGACGAAGCCGAATAAGGCAAACAAGGGGAGAGGAAATTGACGGGATTGAAGTGGGGCCTGCTCGGCTCCGTCGCAGTAGCTTCTCTGGGCGCAGCCGCATTCGCTCAGGCGGTTCCCTCCCTGTTCGAGGCGCAAGTTCAGGCCGGGAGGTCGATCTACGCCACGAACTGCGCCGCCTGCCATGGCGAGACTTTGGCGGGCGGCCAGTTTGCAGGCACTTTGACGGGACCGATCTTCCTCTCCTCATGGGGTGACGCGCCGGTCGGAGACCTTGAAGCCTATATCCGCACATCGATGCCGCCCGGAGGGGCCGGACGCCTTTCAGATGAAGCCTATGCCGCGCTGACCGCACTGATCCTGCATGAAAACGGCGGAACTTCGGACCGTCCCGTCGCACGCAACATGGCGGCGCTCATGCCGCCAGCCCCTTCTGTCGAAGAGCAGAACGCACTAGGCATCGGCGGCATTTCCGCGAACCATCCGATCCCTGCCACACCCGATCCGATCGATCGCTTCGCCAATTACACCCCGGTTACGCCCGAACAACTCGCCAATCCGGAGCCGCACAATTGGTTGACCTGGCGACGCGGACATAATGGTCATGGCTTTTCTCCGCTCGAACAGGTCAATCGCGAGAATGTGAGCCAACTCAAAGTGGCATGGGCACAAGCCCTGCCCGCTGGTCCGACCATGGATGAGCCCATTGTCCGCGACGGCGTTCTTTATGTTTTCGGCTTCGGAGACGAGATCTTCGCTTTCGATGCCGCCAATGGACGTCCTCTCTGGCGCTACCAGCGGCAATTGCCCGAAGGCATAAATCCGCTGTCCAAGAAGACCATGGCGCTGTGGGATGACATGATCATCGCATCCACATCAGACCTGCATGTGATCGCACTCGACGCCCGCACCGGACGACCCGTGTGGGATGTCGCCATGCTCGATGACCCCAGTGGATACCGCAACAACGGTGGGCCATTGGTGGCCGATGGCGTGGTGATGAACGGCCTCAACTCGACTGATCCCGGAGGCGGACTGATTCTCGCCTTCGATGCCGAGACGGGCGAGAAGCTGTGGCAGTTCGAGACCGTTGCGAAGACTGGCCAGCTGGGCGGCGATACTTGGAACGGAATCCCCGATGATGAGCGCCGGGGGGGATCGGTATGGACTTCCGGCACCTATGATGCCGAATCCGGCCTCGCATTGTGGGGCGTTGCCCAGACTTATGACACCGGGCCGCTGCGCGATCGCATCCCCGGCGGCAATAATGACGGGCTTTTCACCAATTCCACCTTGGCTTTCCGGCCAAGAACGGGCGAACTGGTCTGGTACTTCCAGCACATGGCGAATGACCAGTACGACCTCGACTGGGTGTTCGAACGGGTCATCGGCAATATCGAGGTCGATGGCGAAGATCGCCGGGTAGTGATTACCGGCGGCAAGGAAGGCCTGTTTGATACGGTCGATGCCGAAACTGGCCAGTACATCTCCACCGTCGACATGGGTTTCCAGGATTTCATAATCGACATCGATCCCGTTACCGGACGCAAGACTCCAGACCCCGCACTGCTTCCAGGAAGGGACAGACCACCTGTCTTCATGTGTCCGCATGCTGGCGGCGGCAGGAACTGGAGCCCATCAGCATTCAACCAGGAAACGCGGCAGCTTTTCGTCAATGCGCGCGACACCTGCATGGAACTGGTCCCGACAGAGGGCGGCTTCCTCTCTAGCGGTGTGGACGTTTACTACTCTGCACCCGCTGACAGCGATGGGAATTACGGTTTCGTGCAGGCGCTCGACATGGAAAGTGGCGAGGTACTGTGGGAGACACGGCAAAGAGCTCCCTATGATGTCGGAATGCTCGCCACCGCCGGTGGATTACTGTTTACTGGTTCCATGGATCGCGAATTCATGGCTTATGACCAGGACTCGGGCGAACAGCTATGGCGCACCGGCCTGACCGGCGTCCCCAACGCATCACCCATCAGCTATGCTGTGGATGGCAAGCAGTATATCGCCGTTGTAACCGGTATGGGTAACCCGCTCGCATTCGGCCTACCCGGCTTTACGCCGGAGCTACCCGTGCCGCCAGTCAATTCAGCCGCAGTTTATGTCTTCGCGCTGGATGAAGTCGAATAGTCGGGCATCACCAGGCACCATACAAAAAAAAGGCCGCCCGGTGGGCGGCCTTTCCATTTAGGATGATGTTCCGGGCTCAGTAATAGATTCCGAGCGTAAAGCCTATCGCACGCCCACAGAACACGATGATCAGCCAAAACAGGATAGACAGTCCACCAGCGACCTTCGCCGCGGTTGGCAAAGCCTTCTCGCTATCCCAGCTCGCCACGGACTTGTAAGTCAGAAAATGGAAGATCACCATGTTCAGGCCCGCAGCAGCCATAAGGCCCATCTTCGTAAGGAAGTAGGGGTTGACCATGTAAGTGCTGGCCTTGCTGATGAAGAGCAATGTGCCAGTGATCGCCGCGATTACAAAGCCGATCCAGGTCCACTTCAGCGTGTCGCTGGACATTTGCGTGACAGGCACCTTGGTCGAGGCCAGCCCCAGCAGGCGAAGGTCCATGATAAGCACGGTGCCAAAAACGGTGACCAGTGCCATTACGTGGAACGATTCAATCAATGGGAAGGCCCAAAGGCTCTCAGCGATGGAGATACCAAGCGAGGAATACTCGATCGATTCCCAGATATTTGTCGGTTCAGGATACATCATTTTGGTCTACTTCCCCCTCAAACCGGCACGTAGGCGATCCAGCGACCGGCCAGCATGATAAACAGCCACAACACAATCAGCAGTACGCCAGTTTTCCGCGTTCCGCCGCTCGCCTGGTAGGAAGCACCGCCGGCAAGCGCCTTGGCAGCAACTGCCTTCTGATAAGCCAGCGTGATCAGTACAGTCACCACCAGCAGGGCCATCTTGATCCAGAAAACGGAGTTCACCATGTTGCGAATCGGCTCTGCCGTGATCATCAGCAGACCGCTCAGCACGATGCCCAGCAGGCCATACCATACCCACGGTAGATAACGAGCTGCCGTATCGCTGACAGAAACCGAAGTACCGGCCTTTTCATTGACCCGCAGCACCAGCATTAGCAAGGAGCCGAAGGCCGCAGCGATAGCGGTGATGTGCACGACCTGCGCCAGCGGCACGTTCCAGAAGTTCTCAACCATGAACAGGCTGAGCGACGTCTCAGTGATCCAGAAGGCGAAGTCGAGGAGGAATGTCGTCCTCAACCAGTCCGTGATGTAAAATAGAATGTCGAATATAAAGTCTAACATCGGATATGGTATCCCCCATTCTGGCACCGGCCAATCGGCTCAATGCGATGCATCTGTTCAGGCATCAGCCAATCCACACGTGTGGCGACCTGTGCCAAGTAAAATTACCGTTACACACTCCGTAGCTGAGCGTTACATCGATTGCCAACACGTCAACCGCTTTGATCTAGCGCAAAGCCGCTAGCGACAGAATCGCATTCCGCCAAGCCTTACCCTTAAAGAGCGACCTTTCGCGACAATTTGTCACAAAGTCGATCTCGACTTTCACACTGCAATTGGCAACGGAATACGGACAAATTCAAAACCGGTCGATTGAATGTTGCCAACCAAACCCGTATCCGCGCTGCTAAAGCAGGCGCGAGGCCATTGTCAAAAGATGGATGCGTCTTTAGGACAGAATCAACAATTGCGGTCAGGACCTTTGGTTGGGCTGGCTGCTTCCTGGAAGGCGGGAGGAATGAATATGCGGAAGGCCCGTGGCCTTGTACTTGGGGCATTGCTGGCATCAGCTGGCGCTACCGGCGTCGTCGCTCAGGACTCTATTGCGGACGGTGATTGGCAGACAATCAATCGCGATCTTGCTGCCACCCGCTACTCTCCTCTCGACCAGATCAATCGAGACAATGTGGCCGATCTCAAGCCAGCTTGGTCTTATACTCTGCGCGCTTTCAACACAGCTGTCCCGCTGGTGGTGGATGGCACCATGTATGTTACTGCTCAGAGCCGTGTGTTGGCGCTCGACGCTGCCACCGGCGAGGAAGTATGGGTGCACGAGACCGAAGGCGGTGCTGGCTTTTCCGGTCGCGGTGTCGGCTATTGGCCAGGTGAAGGCGATCTCGCACCGCGCTTGCTTGTAACGCGAGGTAACCAGCTGGTCGCAATAGACGCGGCAACGGGAACGCTGGTTGAGAGCTTTGGCGATAGCGGTGCTGTTACGATCAATCCAGGCTATGGCGGAACACCAACCATTCACGGCAATGTCGCTGTCATCGGTGCGGCCACGCTGGAGAACCCGCAAGGCGACCCTGGTAACCCGCGCGCCTTCAATGTGATCACCGGCGAGAAAATGTGGGAATTCGATACCACACCTGCTCCGGGGGAATTGGGCGGCGACACATGGGGCCACGGCGCAGAAGGGCGCGGCGGCACAAATATGTGGGGCTTCATGGCCACGGTGGACGCCGATACGGACACGGTCTACCTGCCCATCGCAGGCCCGGCGCACAACTATTATGGCGGTGACCGTCCCGGCAGCAATCTCTTCGGCAATTCGATTGTCGCAGTCGATGCGCAAACCGGCGAATACAAATGGCATTTCCAGCAGGTGCGGCACGACATCTGGGATTTCG
>CAJXLD010000206.1 GCA_913055595.1 uncultured Altererythrobacter sp. | reverse complement strand
ATCTTGGTATTGAAATCTCCAAGTTCATCAGCGTCGCGATAGCGCTCAGCCTGTTCACCGCCGCCTATATCGCGGAGATCGTGCGGGGCGGTATTCGCTCCGTCGAGCCGGGAAACCTGCAGGCGGCGCGCGCTCTCGGGCTGTCCCGCTTCGAAATCTGGCTGTGGGTAATCCTGCCTCAGGCGTTCTTCAACATGATCCCGGCAATTACTGGCCGCTACGTCACCGTGGTCAAGAACACCTCGCTCGCCTTCCTCATTGGCCTCAGCGATCTCACCGAGATCGGGAAGGAAATCAACGACCGGCTGATGACCGCGCCGGTGGAACTCTACCTCACGCTGCTCCTCATCTATTTCATCGTGAACCGCATCCTGTCCTCCGGCATGCGACTGCTGGAGAACAGGAAGCGCTTCAACCATCTCTTCGTTCGAATCTGAACCCCGCCAACTGATGGCGCCGGGAGAAACCGGCGCTGCAAAAAGGAGAAACCCCAATGGACAAGGCCGAAGCAAAGAAGATCGTCAATAACTACTCCTTCCCGACGGAGGGCGGCAGCTATATGGGCGGCATCGAAAACCGGCCCATCCTGGCGAAGTCGATAGACCGCACCGTTACCGATACCGAGGGCAAGGAATACATCGATTTCCAGTCCGGCCAGATGGGTGCCGCCCTCGGCCACCAGCATCCGCGCATGATCAAGCGCATCACCGAGACGATGAAGACCATGTTCCATTCCAGCAACACGATGCTGAACGTGCCGCGGCTGCGGCTGCACGAGCGTATCGGCAAGCTGCTGCCCAGGCTGCCGCGGTCAGTGTTCCTGGTGTCGGGTTCCGATTCGATCGAGGCCGCGATCGACCTTGCGCGCAAGGCGACTGGCGGTCTCGACGTGCTCGGCTTTCACGCTGGCCTGCACGGCTCGACCTCGTATCTGACGCGCTCGCTTTCGTTCAACTGGAACCGACGCAAGCACGCCGTCGTCGCCCCGGCCACCACCGCCATAATGGCGCCTTACTGCTACCGCTGCCCGCTCGGCCTGAAGTCGCCGGAGTGCAGCTTCAAGTGCCTTGATATCAGCCTAGAACTGGCCGACGCCAACTTCACCAGCAAGCCCGCCGCCATGATCGCCGAGCCAATCCTGAGCGCCGGCGGTGTCATCGTTCCGCCCAAGGGCTACTACAAGAAGCTCAAGCGTGAGCTGGAGATGCGCGACATGCTGCTCATCTTCGACGAATCCCAGACCTGTCTCGGCAAGACCGGCAAGGTATTCGGCTACGAACATGAAGAGGTCACGCCGGATATCCTGACCATGTCCAAGCACTTCGGTGGAGGTCTTCCGATCAGCGCGGTCTGCACGACAGACGAGATTGCCCAGAAGGCCGTCGATAATGGATATTTCGCAACGCGATCCCATGCGACGGACCCTCTGTTGTGCGCCGCCGGCGAGGAGAGCATTGATATCGTGGTCGAGGAAGACCTGGCCTCGCGCTCCGCGCATATCGAGAAGAAGATCAAGGGTGCTTTCGAGGAGATGGCGAAGGAGCACGAGATGATCGGCGACATCCGTGGCCGTGGCGTGCTGCTGGGCATCGAGCTGGTCAAGGATCGCGAGACCAAGGAGCCGGCCAACGATGCGCTTGCAAAGATTTTCAACTATTCGCTCGAGCACGGTCTCATTTTCCAGAGCCGCGGCACGCGCGGCATGCTGAACGTCATCCGCCTTGTCCCGCCAATGACATCTACAGACGAGGAAGTCGACCGTGCGCTCTCGATCCTCAACGACGCCATTGATGAGGCATCAAAGACCTTGGGGAAGAAGACTTCAGCTGCCGCAGCTGAATAAAATCAAGAACCATCGACTCTCGTCGTCTTAGTTCATCCAAAAAACATCGCTGACAATTTCACAATAGCGGTGAGGAAACACCATGACGGAACCTGCCATTATCACTGCTGCAATTACCGGCGCTCTGCCGCGCAAATCACAAAATTCGGCGGTTCCGGTCATTCCCTGCGAGCAGATCGAATCCACGCATGAGGCTTATGAAGCCGGTGCGTCCCTTGTCCATATTCACGTCCGGGACAAGGATGAAAATCCTTCGTCCGACCCGGACCTGTTCGCCGAGGTGCAGGAAGGCGTGCGGAAGCATTGCCCAGGCATGATCATTCAGTTCTCCACCGGCGGGCGGGGACGCACTCAGGAAGAGCGCGGTGGTGCAATCAATCTGCGGCCAGACATGGCATCTTTGGCTACAGGCTCTGTTAATTTCCCCAACCTGATCTATGAGAATCCGCCCACGCTAATAGATGACCTAGCGGTATCGATGCAGGAGCATGATGTGAAGCCGGAGGTCGAGGTCTTTGACGCCGCGATGCTCTACAATGCCAAGAACCTGGCTGATCGGGGCCTCATAAAGAAACCGCTACACGTCCAGTTTGTGATGGGCATACCCAATGCGCTTCCCGCACGCCGCAGCGTCCTTGAATTCCTGGTTTCCGAGCTTAAGGAAATCATGCCGGATGCAACCTGGGCGGCAGCCGGTATCGCGCGGCATCAACTCGAAGTGAATTGCTGGACTCTTGAACTGGGCGGTCATGTGCGAACTGGACTTGAGGACAATATCAAATTCGAGAAAGACCGACTGGCGAAAAGCAATGCCGAACTCGTAGCCCGGGTTGCCGATATCTGTAGCAAATACAACAGACGCCCGGCCTCGCCTAAGGAGGCACGCGAGATACTGGAACTGAGGTCAGCGTAATACACATACAGGACGCATGGAGCCGGAAGGGTGCTCAGTTTGACTTGGTGGACAAGGACAATACTTAGTTCACCAACCATGTCCGTCCTGCTGCTAAAAGCAGTCGTCCGGGAGCCGCATCGTCGTTGTCCTCTTCTGACCCGAAGCGGACAGCCTCTCCACAATCCAAATGCACCAGTCAGGGCACTTCTAGAAACGGCGAGTTCGATGCAGCCTCCGCAACGTAGCGAAGGGCCTGCAAAGCAGGACCGATTATCTGCTCGTCCGCGGCTTCAGCATAGATGACATAAGCGGGGTAGGTGATTTCCGGCGTGTCGGGCACCAGCTCCAGTTCACCAGCGTCGATATAGGGCTTGGCGACGCTGTAGCGGAAATAACCCTGACCGCCGGCGCGCAGCATGAATGCGAGACCGAGTGGGCCCAGGCCGACGAACAGGCTGGGTTCGGGCGACTCGTCCATGACCAGTTTCTGCTGGGCGGCGAATTGCGGTCCCCAATCGACGTAGATGAACTCGGGGCGTGAACTGACTCCTTGGAGTTTCGTAGTTCTGACCATGACCAGCTTTTCTTCGCGCAGCAGTTCAATGGTCAGTCCGGGCTCGATACGCGGTGCGTACATCACGCCGATATCCATGGCGCCGTTATGGACCATCTCCATGATCTGCTCGGGCAGCGCCACCTGAGTGCGAATGGCAATGTTTGGCAGTGTTGCGCGCACGTGGATGAGCCAGTCGAGCATCAACGGGTTCCATAGGCTCAGTTCCCCGCCGATGGAAATGAAGGCGTCGCGCCCGGGCGGCAGGGAAAGCTGGTGGCGTGCGCGCTCCCACACCTGCACCAAGGTCAAGGCATATTTGCGGAAGTCTTCTCCGGCGGGCGTCAAACGTGCGCCGCTGCGGTTGCGAATGAAGAGCTGCCGTCCGAGTTCTTCCTCGAGCGTGCGGATCCGGGCGCTGACCGTTGTTTGGGTCACATGCAGCTTCTCTGCAGCCCTTATGAAACTGCCGCTCCTGACGATTTCAAGAAAGGTGTTGACTCGATCCGTGTCCATGGCATTCGACCTGATTTAATGCATTTGTTTTGATATTATATAGCATTTAAATTCATTTGCCTTGGTTTAATCTCTCCCGATATCGTATGAGCGGGCTCGGCGATCCGCACCCGGCACTGGCAGGAGCCAGGCATAGTCTCCCCACGTGACGATTATTGCCTGTCCTGCATTAGGCGGCGTACGAATTAAGCGGCTCTCCTGACAGACACTACGTGAAAAAGCCGCCGCCGAGCCCACACGGAATTCCAGCTGGGAGGCCCAAATGTCGGGAAAAGTTCGCGTCTATACCTTTCCTTCGCGACCGGGCGGTCTCGACGATAAAACCAGCAAGCAGCTGTACAGGGAATCGATAGAGAACCCGGATGGATTCTGGCGCGAGCGGGCCCAGTGCATTGACTGGTTCACGCCGTTCACGCACGTACGCGATCTCAATTATGGCCCCGGCGAAGTCTCCATAAAGTGGTTTCATGACGGTGAATTGAACGCCTCCTACAACTGTATCGACCGGCATCTCGAAAAACGCGGTGATCAGGTTGCCATCATCTGGGAGGGAGACGAGCCGGGAACGAACGAAAAGATCACTTACCGGCAGTTGCACAAGTCGGTCTGTCGCCTAGCCAACGGTATGAAATCTATGGGGATCGGCAAGGGTGACCGCGTCTCCATTTATCTGCCGATGATCCCAGAGGCCGCTATTGCCATGCTGGCTTGTGCGCGCATCGGCGCCATCCATTCAGTGGTGTTCGGAGGCTTTTCTCCCGAAGCCCTTGCCGGTCGCATCAGGGATTGCGGTTCACGACTGCTGATAACCGCCGATGAAGGCATTCGCGGCGGCCGCAGTATTCCCCTGAAGCAAAACGCCGACAAAGCGCTGGAATCATGTCCGTCCATCGAGAAGTGCATTGTCGTCAGGCGC
>CAJXLD010000205.1 GCA_913055595.1 uncultured Altererythrobacter sp. | reverse complement strand
CAAGGACAGCCAGAAACCGGCCTGATCGGACCCGGCGGCCACATTGTCGATGTAGATATTATCGGGGTTGGTGATCCAGAAGGAGGCAGCCGTATTGTCCGACGGCAGCAAGACATTTTCGCTTTCGAAACTGGCCTGGAGGTGCGCCTGGCGATTCTCGAATTTCAGAGACTCTCCGTTGGGCCCGATGTTCACCGGCACGCAGTCTAGTGTCGGGTGACACTTGGTCTGGATGGCCACGTTCCGGATAAACGCGTTGCCGTGCTCGATGCCGTCTTCCATGAAAAAGCAGTGCCCCACCGTATTGTAGGTCACGTTGTTCTCGATCAGCAGGTCGTTGGTGCCGTGCACCGTCACGCAGCGATTGTAGGTGTCGTGGATCGCCGCGTTCCTGATGTACATCCCCTCTGCATCGCCGAGGATGTGAAAGTGCATCGGATAGCGTGCCAGCGTAAGGTGCTGGCCCATGCGGTTGAATTCCACCCCATCGACATAGGCCTTCGATCCGCCCATCGCCATGATGTGTCCGCCGAAGTAAGTCTCAGCAGCATCCTCGGACGCCTGCACCTTGATGTTGCGGGTCATGTTGGCAACCTCTCCGCGCTGGTCGACGTCGTAAGTGATCTCACCGAAGTGCATGTATTCGAGCGGTTCGGCGAAGCTGATCGTGTTGCCGTTGACGGCGGTGATCGTGCGCTTTTCCGCCATGCGCGGATCGAAGTCGGTTGAGGCCAGCACGATCTCGTCGCCCGCACGCCAACCGGATGCGTCGAGAACGGTGATGCTGGTCGCACCCCTCTCGGCGGTGGCCGACAGCTTGGACCAAGAGTTGTCGCGCGTGCCGTGCATGTTGAGTGTGCCACTCATCAGCATGATGCCGCGGTCGCCCATGGTGTTGATGTTCTCGTCGGGCACGTTGTCGGTCAGCGTGATGGTCGCCTTGTGCTCGAAGGGATCGGCCTCGGCGCCGATCTCGAGCTCGCCGCCGGGCAGGTAGATCCACTCTGTCGACAGGTCGAGGTCGCGCTCGTCGGCAAATGTCAGCTTGCCCTGGACGGTGATGCTGCGCAGTTCGGTCGCGTTCGTGTCCAGCACGACCTCCATGCCGCGGCCGATGACCACCGCGTCGCCCGCACCCGGCACCTTGCCGCCGGCCCAAGTCGAGGCGCTCGACCAGGCGCCGCTTGTCGCGGCGGTCAGCACGCTTGAGGTAGCGACCTCGGCTTGATCATGATCCTGGGCAAATACCGAAGCTCCCAGCGCCATCGAGGCGGGGAGCAGCATGGTTGCGATCAACAGGCGACTTTTCTTGCGTGTCACTAGTATTCCCTCTCCGAAACTACGAATCTCGCGAATGTTCGATTTTGCGCGGACTGTGCATCGTACAAGCCCTGTTGCCAAGCATTTGAGCGAGAAAAGAGCGAAAGTAGTCGCAAAGGCTTATACTTGGGGCTTACACGCATGCCGCGGTCTGATGCGCATCGCCTTTAGGATTGCGTGCAAAGTCGTTGTCGCATTGCCTGTGGACCCGGCTCTGTTGGCCAGACGTCCGCAATTGGGTTGTCAGCGGACATTGGCGTTCCCGCCCAGAAATGGTCATTTCTGGAACTCGCCCTTCCCCGATCAGGTGCCAGAGCGGAGAAGGGCGAGCCCAGAGAAGGGTCGGCTATGCTGCTTAACCAGGCAGCGAGACCGCATCTGTGACATGGATGATGCCATTGGATGCGCCGAGATCGACAGCAACCACGGTTGCCTCGCCTCCGTTTTCGTCTGTGAGCACGACATTGCCATCGGCCAGTTTCGCCGTCAGCGTGCCGCCCTGAAGCGTGGACAGCTCCGCCGAACCGCCATTGCTCTGGATCAGACCGATCAACTGCTCTGACGAAACCTTGCCGCTTACGACGTGATAGGTCAGCACTGCCTGAAGCGTTTCCTTGTTGTCGGGGAGAAGGAGGGTCTCGACGGTTCCATCCGGAAGCGCGCCGAAGGCAGAATCGGTTGGTGCAAAGACCGTAAACGGGCCTTCGCCCGACAGCGCATCTACAAGGTCTGCAGCCTGCACGGCAGCGACAAGCGTCTGATGATCCGGTGATCCAACTGCCGTCTCAACGACATTGCCAGCTTCATGGTGCATGGCAATTGCGGGGGCGGAGACGCCAAGCAAAGCGGCGGCGATGATAGTGGGAAGTTTCATTTTTGAGTTCCTTTCAAAGGCTCAACTTGCGAGAAACGGCTGTTTGCCGTCACCCGAATGAAACTGGTGGGGGCTGCGGATCGTCTCAACCTGACCTTTTGTACAGGCCCGTATCAACCGGTTGGTTCCTGCATGTCTCGTCGCCCGGGCGATGGCCGCGATCGAAGACAGACTTCCGGATCAATCCGCGGCGTCTGCTTCTTTGGATTCTTGCGACTGGGCCAGCCAGTATCGTTCGAACAGAAAGACAGCGGCAATGCCGATGACGGCATAGAGCACGACCATCGGGTCGGTCCTGAGTTTTATCACCGCCAAAGCCGCCAGCACGACGGCGTCCAAGGCCAGGGCGCCAAGCAGGATAGATGCGCGCGCACCGATTTCATGGCGCAGGTTCCGGAACACGCCCCAATGCACCAGCATATCCATCACGAGATAGAAGAAGGCGCCCAGTGATGCGATCCGGCCGAGATCGAAGAGCACGGCGAGCGTGCCGGCGATCACCACTGTGTAGACGACGAGATGGCGCCTTATCGGCCCCGACATGCCGAAGTGGCTGTGCGGGATCATCTTCATTTCGGTGAGCATGGTCAGCATGCGGGAGACGGCAAAAACGCTGGCGATGATGCCCGAAGCGGTCGCCGCCAGGGCCAGCAATATGGTCAAGTAGAAGCCGACATTGCCCAGCACCGGCGCGGCTGCTGCAGCGAGCGAATAGTCGCGGGCGGCAATGATCTCTTCGGTGTCGAGGCTGGACCCTACGGCGAGAGCGACGAGCATGTAGGTGACGAAGCAGATCGCGATGGCGATCATGATCGTCCGCCCCACATTCTTGTGCGGATCGACAAGTTCGTCTCCGCTATTGGTGATGGTGGTAAAACCCTTGAATGCGAGAACTGCGAAGGCAACCGAGGCAATGAAACCTATGGGGTCTTGCTGGGAAACCGGTTCGGCAAGCGCGCCGCCACCGAATCCTCCCGCCCACAGCGCGGCAATGGCAAACAGGGTTATACCTGCGATCTTGAGGCCCGACATGACGAGCGAAAACAGGCTGATCGACCGGTTGCCCGACACATTTACGAAATAGGCAAAGGCGATCAAGGCAAGGCTGAGGCCCGCCACGGGTAGATAGGAATCCTGCAGGTCGAAAGGTCGCAGCGCATAGGTCGCAAATGTCCTTGCCACGAGGCTTTCATTGATAACCATGGATAGCGCCATCAGCACGGAGGCCGAGGCCGCGATGGTTCCCGGGCCATATGCCTTTTGCAGGATCATGGCGATGCCGCCCGCAGACGGCCAGGCATTGGACATCTTGATATAGCTGTAGGCGGCAAAAGCGGTAACAAGCGCGCCCAGCACAAAGGCAAAGGGAAATAGCGGACCGGCAAGTTCGGCGATCTGGCCGGTCAGGGCGAAGATGCCGGCACCAATCATGACCCCGGTGCCCATCGCCACCGCCCCGGTCAGCTTGATGGAGCCCTTTTCGTAGTCTTCATGCCGGTCGTCGGCATCATGGCCGTGATGCGAATGTTCTGATTCGACGGGATTTCTCCTTCAAAGCTCCGTGCCAATGAGGCCAGCGTAATTCGCGGGGTGATTGGCTATATGGCAAACGCAGCACCGTTTTGCTGACAATTGCAGAACTGGTGCATAGCAGACGCCGCCGATCATCGCCGCTATATGCACGGCACGCGATGGATTTGCATCAAGGCGTGATCAGGATCGCGTCCACCGGGAGGGCAATGCTCGCCTGCGAAGCGACCGCCTCACCGCTGAGATTGGCAATTACCCCTTCCGGGCTGGTGACCTGCAACTGGTCTGCCGAACGCGAGAAGGTCACCTCGCTGCCATCCATCGTCAGCATCACGACGGTGCCGTCGGGAGATGCGGCGATGGCCGCTGCCAGATCTTCGGGCGTGACATAGCCGGGCAGCATGTGCTGGCGCAGCAGACCGGCGAGCGCGGGGAGGGCCTCTTCTTCTTCGAACAGATCCTCCGAACGTTCGATCCGGGCGAAGGCCGAATTGGTCGGAGCAAGCAGCGTGTAGCTGGCCTCGCCGCCAAAGATCCCGTCAAGGCCGGTCAGTTCCAGCGCGCGGGCGGTTTGCGATTGGTCGTCTGCGGCGACGAGGGCCTCTGGAATGGACTGCGCGGCCTGCTCTGCAGGGGCCTCGCGGCCGCCGGAACCGGCCGAGCTCTTCCTGCCCGGACCCTCGGGCAAGGCCTCGCTGGCCTTCGCCCTGCGCGACCTCTTCGCCAAGGGTGTGGCCACCGAGCACGACATGGTGGTGGCGACCGAACTGGCCGAGGTGCTGACCGGCGCCGTGACGCTGTGGCGCAACGTCCAGGGGCTGCTGCGCCTCACCGTCGACGACGCGTTCGACCCGTCGACCGCGCCGGAATCGCTCAAGGCGCGGCTGGCCCAGGTCGGCGGCGCCGTTGACTTCGCGACCCTCGAGACGAATATCGACGACACCAGCGCCGCCGCGCGCGCGGTCTACGAGCGTCTCGTCGCCGAGCCCGCAGCCCGCGTCGCGGCGCTCCAG
>CAJXLD010000204.1 GCA_913055595.1 uncultured Altererythrobacter sp. | reverse complement strand
CCTCGCGCACCAAGGTCAGGTGCCCCTCATGCAGCGCGCCCATGGTTGGAACCATGGCGATTGTGCCGCTTTGCCGCAGGTCATCCACAGCTTCGCGTAGCTCTTTCAGCTGCTTGACGGTTTGCACGCGGCCTCCCCTCGGATACATGGTATGGCCAACATCTAGCCTCCCCGGCCAGCCAGAGAAAGCCCGCCTTTACAGTGACCGCGCAATCCCCGCATCGTATCGTTTTTGCCAATGAAAAGGGTGGCACCGGCAAGTCCACTACAGCAGTGCATGTGGCGGTGGCTTTGGCATACCAGGGCGCGCGCGTCGCGGCGATCGACCTCGATACAAGGCAGGCGACGATGCACCGTTATGTTGAAAATCGCGAGGAAACACGCAGGCGCCGTCAGATCGATCTTCCCGGCCCGACTTGCGAGGTTTTCCGTGGCGAGAGCGTGGATGAGCTAGCGGAATTGGAAGCGCGGCTGGGCGAGGGAATGGATTTCATCGTCTATGACACGCCCGGCCGCGACGATCCCTTCGCCCGCCATGTCGCGACCGAGGCGGATACTTTGGTCACGCCTATGAATGACAGTTTCGTCGATTTCGACCTGATCGGGCAGGTCGATGCAGAAAGCTTCAAGGTCCGCCGCCTGAGCTTTTATGCGGAGCTGATCTGGGAAGCTCGGTTGAAGCGTAGCCGCGCGACTCTGGAACAGCAGCGCCGCGAGATGGATTGGGTCGTGGTGCGCAACCGTACCGGGCACACCGATGCGCGCAACCAGCGCCGAATCGACCAGGCATTGACCGAACTGTCCAGGCGCGTGGGCTTCCGCGTATCGCAGGGGCTTTCCGAACGCGTTATCTATCGCGAGCTCTTCCCGTCCGGCCTGACCCTGCTCGACAAGGGGCATCTGGGCGAACTGGGCACGAGCCATCTGGTCGCGCGGCAGGAATTGCGCAGCCTTGTGGCCAATCTCAAGCTGCCCATGCCGCATTTGCCGGGGCAGCTCGACCTGAACCCCAACGAGGCAGCCTGACCCATGTTGATCCGCCTCCTCATCCTCGCCGTCGTGGTCTGTTTGTTCTACAAGATGATTGCGGGACGCTGGCCGTGGGAGAAGAAGGTCTCGACACGCCAGCAGGCGATATTCCGGGCGCGGCGTCTATTGGGGGTGAATGCCACTGCAGGCCGCGAAGAGATTGTCGCCGCGCACAAGAAGTTGATCGCGATGGTCCACCCCGATCGCGGCGGCACCAATGAGCAGGTTCACGAGGCTAATGCCGCGCGCGACCTGTTGTTCGACGAATTGCCGGGTGATGCAGACCAACCCGGCGCTGAATAGACCTGGAGATATGATGAGCCACAATTTCCATCCCACCGTTTTGCGCGAATATGACATTCGCGGGATCATCGGCGAGACTTTGGGCGTGGAGGATGCGCATGCGATCGGCCGCGGGTTCGGTACGCTGATCCGGCGCGACGGCGGCAAACTTGTCGCCGTCGGCTATGACGGCCGCGTCAGCTCTCCAATGCTTGAACATGCCTTGATCGAAGGGCTCAATGCCAGCGGCTGCGACGTGAGGCGTGTTGGAATGGGACCAACGCCCATGCTCTATTTTGCCGAGGCTTCAGCCGAGGAGGTGGATGGCGGCATTCAGATAACTGGCAGCCACAATCCCGCCAATTACAACGGCTTCAAGATGGTATTTCGCGGGCGCCCCTTCTTCGGGGCCGATATCCAGAAGCTGGGGCAGATGGCTTCTGCCGGCGACTGGGATGACGGGACTGGAACGTCCGAACGTGTCGACATCCTTGACGCCTATGTTTCGCGCATGCTGCAGGCTCTCGATGATGTGGATGCCGAGGTCCTGTCCGGTCTGAAGGTCGGGTGGGATGCGGGTAACGGCGCTGCCGGCCCGGCGCTGGAGGAGCTGGCCGCCCGCCTGCCCGGCGAACATCATCTGCTCTTTACCGAAGTCGATGGAGAGTTTCCCAATCATCATCCCGATCCTACTGTCGAGGAAAACCTTGAGGATCTGCGAAGGCTTGTCTCCGCAAAAACCCTCGATTTCGGAGTGGCTTTCGACGGTGACGGAGACCGGATCGGCGCGATCGACGGTGAGGGGCGGGTGATCTGGGGCGACCAGTTGCTGTCGATCTATGCCGAAGACCTGCTCGCTCGGCAGCCCGGCGCAACGATTATCGCCGATGTAAAGGCCAGCCGCGCCTTGTTCGATCACGTTGCGGCCTGCGGTGGGAAGCCGCTGATGTGGAAGACCGGCCACTCGCTGATTAAGTCCAAAATGAAGGAAGTTTCCTCTCCTTTGGCAGGCGAGATGAGCGGCCATGTCTTTTTTGCGGACACATATTACGGTTTCGACGATGCTCTCTATGCCGGTTTGCGGCTGATTGCGGCGAGCGCGCGGCTGGGCAAATCGGTGACCGAACTGCGCAGCGCCATGCCGCAAATGCTCAACACGCCCGAGATGCGCTTCCAGGTCGATGAAAGTCGCAAGTTCGCCGCTATCGAGGAGGTGAAGGAGCGGCTCGCAAATTCACCTGACGAGGTCAACGCCACCGATGGCGTGCGTGTGACCAATGACGATGGCTGGTGGCTGCTGCGTGCGTCCAATACGCAAGACGTGCTGGTTGCGCGTGCTGAAAGCGATAGCGAGGAAGGGCTCGAACGCCTGATCGCGCAAATCGACGAGCAGCTTGCCGCCAGCGGTCTCGAACGCGGCCCGCAGGCCGGGCACTAGGAGTAATGGCAAGCGAGAGGCTGGCCGCCTACTTGGCGCGGCTCGGAATTGACCATGTCCCCAGTGGCGACGCGGAGGGCCTGGCGCAGTTGCAGGCTGCGCATCGGCAAGCGATCACCTTCGAGAATATCGACGTGTTGCTGGGGCGCGGGATACCGATCGACAGCGCTTCAGTGTTCGACAAACTCGTGACGCGGCAACGTGGCGGGTACTGTTTCGAGCAGAACCGGCTCTATGCGGACATGCTGGCGGAGATCGGCTTCCGACTGCGCCCCTTGATGGCGCGTGTCAGGCTGGGCGTGCCCGAAGGGGAGGTCCCACCGAAAACCCATATATTGCTGCTGGTTGAGCTGGAGGATGGACCGTGGATTGCGGATGCCGGGTTCGGCGGTAGCTTTGTGCCAGCCATGCCTCTGGCCGATGGGGTTGAGGCGAAAACATTCGACGGCGCACGCCACCGCTTGCGGCGTATCGGCAGGCCCGATGGCGAATGGGTGCTCGAACGCGCTGGACCGCATGCCAGCACCGATGGCCGTGCGCAGGATCATGCAGATTGGCAGGCGCAATATACGTTCGACCTCGCCCATGTGGCCGATGCCGATCTGGAACAGGCCAACCACTGGGTCTCCACCTGGCCGCAATCGCGTTTCGTGCTGGACCCCAGGATTACGCTGGTCCTGCCTACCGGATTTCGCGCGCTGACCCGAACCTCGCTTTCGATCTTCGACGACGAGCGCCAGGAGAAGCGCGAAATCGCCGATGCCGCAGAATGGCGCGCGGTGATGGCCGAGCTTTTCGGGGTTGAACTCTCCGAAGAGGAGGTCTCCGCCCTCAACCTTTTTACCGGTTAGACAATAGTGCAAATCCGGTCATAATCGCGGCACCAAAAAGAAGGATCGCATATGGCCAGCATCGCGGAGCAGAAGGCTTCCCTCATCCTGACGCAGAGCAAACCGCTCCGGCTTCTGACCCTGGTGCTGTTCTATTTCACGCAAGGCTTCCCCGTCGGACTGTTCTTCTATGCCGTCCCCACATGGATGGCGGCCAATGGCGCAAGCACGGCGGAAATTGCAGGCGTGGTGTCGCTGGGTTCGCTCCCTTGGTCGCTCAAATTCGTGAACGGCTTCCTGATCGACCGTTACACCTTCCTGCCCATGGGGCGCAGGCGCGCGTGGATTATCGGTGCGCAATCGCTGATCGTCGTGGCGTTGGTCATCGGCGCATTTCTCGCCCCGGCCTTTGATGACGTTCTCCTGCTCTCCGCCATTGGGTTCTGCGCCAATGCTGCGGTCACTTTCCAGGATGTCGGTATCGACAGCCTCGCTGTCGATATCATGCCCGAGGATGAGCGCGCCAAGGCGGGCGGCATCATGGGCGGGGCGCAGATTGTTGGCATTTCCGCAACAACCGCGGCGGGCGGTTATCTGCTCGATGGTTATGGCATCACCACCTGCCTGCTGGTGGGCGCGGTCGTGCCCGGCCTTGTCATGCTTTATGGCATCATCATTCGTGAACGGAATGGCGAACGCCACCTGCCTTGGACCAAGGGCGAAAGCCATCCGCGCAACAGCAATATCCAGGTAGAGGCGTGGTGGCCGCTGCTCAAGAGCGCTTTCTTCGCCGTGATCTTCCCGATCAGCCTGTTGCTGGCGATAACCTTATTGTCACGCTCCATTCCCTGGGGCGGCTTCGAGAGCTTCCACCCGGTGATGTTCCAGGAAGTGGGTGGCTGGGAGCCGACCGAATATACCAATTTCATTTCCACGCTCGGCTTTGTTGCCGGAATCTTTGGAATGGTCGTTGGCGGTGCGCTGGTCGATTGGGCGGGAGCGCAGCGCTCGCTGGCGGTGGCGCTGGTCGTGGGCATCATTCTGACCGTCGCCATGGCTCTGGCCCAGCCATACTGGAGCGATTCGCGCGTGCTGATGAGCTATGTCATCGGCATGGAATTTGTCGGCATCATCTATTTCGTGGCGATGATCCCCATGGCCATGCGTATGTGCACACCTGCCATCGCGGCGACTCAATTCACCATCTACATGGCGGTGGGCA
>CAJXLD010000203.1 GCA_913055595.1 uncultured Altererythrobacter sp. | reverse complement strand
GGTCCGGAAGGAAGCAGCCCAGGTGGATTGCGGCGGGTCGCTCGGCTCCTTTTTCCTACACTCTTCGGCATGACAAGCGGGGCGCGAGCGCCTACCAATTGATGCATGGGTGATTCACCGGACGACATGGACGTTCCGCTCTCGGAAGAAGAGCAGGAAGAAGAGAACAAGCCGAGTGCCGCCGAGCTCGAAGCAGCGGGCCAATCGGCCATGTTCGGAGACCCCGAACCGCCGAAAACCGAACCAGCTGTGGAAAGCTCCGACGCTGCTCCGGTGGCCGCGCCTCCGCCAGCGACCAACCAGCCCTATCGGGTGCTGGCGCGTAAATATCGTCCGCAGACTTTTGGCGAGCTCATCGGGCAGGAACCGATGGTCAGGACGCTCGCCAATGCCATCGCGCGTGATCGGCTGGCGCATGCCTTCCTGATGACCGGCGTGCGCGGGGTGGGCAAGACTTCCACCGCGCGGCTGATCGCCAAGGCGCTCAATTGCATCGGGCCAGACGGGCAGGGCGGACCGACGATCGATCCCTGCGGCCAGTGCGAGCCATGCACTGCCATCGCCGAAGGTCGCCATATCGACGTGATTGAGATGGACGCCGCATCGCATACCGGCGTGGACGATGTGCGCGAGATTATCGAGGCGGTGCGCTACGCCGCCGTATCCGCGCGCTACAAGATCTATATCATCGACGAAGTGCATATGCTCAGCCGCAATGCCTTCAATGCGCTGCTCAAGACGCTGGAAGAACCGCCGGCGCATGTGAAGTTCCTCTTCGCCACCACCGAAGTGGACAAGCTGCCCGTGACAGTGCTCAGCCGCTGCCAGCGTTTCGATTTGCGCCGCATTCCCGTGGACCTGCTGCAAAGCCATTTTGCCATGGTGTGCGAGAAGGAGGGGGTGGAAGCTGAGGACGAGGCGATCGCCATGATTGCCGCTGCGGCAGAAGGATCGGCGCGTGACGGGCTCTCCATCCTCGATCAGGCCATCGCCCATGCCGATATGGATGCGGGCGATGGCGGCACCATGGTCCGCGCCGAGAAGGTGCGCGACATGCTGGGCCTTGCCGACAAGGGCGCGCAGCGTCGCCTGTTTGGCGCGATCCTCGATGGCGATCCGCAGGCGTTGCTCGCCGCGGTGGAGCAGCAATACGCACTGGGCGTGGAACCGCTCGCGCTGATGCGCGGCATGATGGAACTTACCCATCGCATCGCGGTGACGCAGGTGGGTGAGGGCGATGCCGAGGGCATTACCGAGGAAGAGAAGAACGCCATTGGCGAATGGGCGACCAGGCTCTCCGCCGGGCAGGTCCATCGCCTGTGGCAACTGCTGCTCAAGGGGCATGACGAAGTGCGCGGCGCGCCCGATCCTCTTGTGGCAGCGCAGATGGCGCTGCTGCGCGTGCTGCACGCCGCCGATATGCCCGACCCGGGAAAGCTCGAGAAACTGCTCAAGGATGCTGCCGCTGCGGGTGCGTCTGCTCCGGCTGCACAGGCTCCTGCTTACGGTGGTTCAGCGTCCTCCGCCAATATGCCGGGCGCGGAGATCGAATGGTCTATCCTGTGCGATAGGGTCGAACAGGAGGGCTTGCTGCGTGTGGCGCAAATCATGCGCGATTGGGTGCGGGTGATCGAACTGCGCGAAGGACATTTGCGTTACAGCACATCCGATGAACTGCAGGAGGATATCACCCCCGATCTGCGCGATGCGCTGCTGCGCGCTACTGAAATCCGCTGGGACATAGCGCGCGGAGAAGGCGAGGGCGTGCCCAGTCTGCGCGAGCGGGAAGAGCAGGCCAAGCGAGAAGAATTCGAGCGTATGCGCAACCATCCGTTGGTGAAGGCGGCGCTCACGACATTTCCGGAGGCGGAAATCCTCGATGATGGGGATGCGCCTGTCGGCAACAGGGACTGGGGCAAGCGGGCCTGATCCCGCGCACGGCAAACTTTAACGAGAGAAAACCGATGGAATCGATGGAAGAAATGCTCAAGGCCGCGCAGGAAGCGGCCGAAAACATCCAGAAGCAGATGAACGAGGCGCAGGTCAAACTGGACTCGGTCGAGGTGGAAGGCAGCGCAGGCGGCGGGCTGGTGAAGATCCGCGCCACCGCCAAGGGCCGCATCCTTGGCGTATCCATCGATGACAGCCTGATCGTTCCCGACGACAAGCAGATCCTCGAAGACCTCGTCACCGCCGCGTTCAACGACGCCCGCGACAAGGCCGACCGCGCCTCGAACGAGGAAATGCAGAAGATGCAGGGCTCCATGGGACTGCCGCCGGGCTTCAAGCTGCCCGGAATGGGTTGAACCGTTAGCCGAATGAACTATCCTTCCCGAAATTGGGAGGGGTTATGAGGTATTTGCTGAGTGGGTTTGTCGGGAGCATGCTCCTCGCGCCGGTATCCGTTGCTGCACAGGAAGATCCGCTCGAACTGGAACCGTCTTCGGACTGGCAACTTGAATATGCTCCGGATGCCTGTTTCCTAGTCCGCACCTTCGGCAGAGAGGGTTCGGACATCATCCTCCGCATCTCCAAGAAACGGTTTGGGCCCATGGCGCAACTGACCTTGGGGAGCGAAGCATTGGTGCCCGATGTCGGTGAAGTTGCGCTGCTGTACCTGCCTGGAGAGCAATCGGTCCCGTTGGATGGTGTTGCACCAGTCGAATCTCGCAACCTCAATGGAGTTGTGATTTCCGGTGTGCCGTTTGGAGAAGAGGTTGGTTTGGAGAGACCGGATCGCATGCAATTCGCCAATGTGTTCGGACAAAAGCTGACGTTGCACACGGGCAATTTGAGACCTGCAATCAACGCCATGGATACATGTATGGAAGACCTTTATCGCGAATGGGGGGTGGATCCGGTTGTCCAGTTAAGCCTTTCTCGATTTGCAAGAAGAGAAAATCCGGAAGAAATCTTCAGGGCAGTATTGCAGGCATACCCAATGGCTATGGTCAGGCGCGGGGTCGAAGGCGATGTGAATATGACGGTCGTCGTGGGGCCTGATGGCAGGGTCGCGCATTGTACCGGCGACGGACCCCCGCAATATCCCCAATTTCTCGAAGCTGCTTGCAAAGAAATGACGGAACATGCCCGATACGAACCTGCACTGGATGCAGAGGGGAACCCAGTTGCCACTTTGGATACCATGACGACCGTCTATCGCCTGGGCAATACTCAGAGGCGTTAGAGTGCTGGCCAAGGTGCACTGGCATGTCGATTGAGGAAATGCAGAAGATACAGGGCTCCATGGGCCTGCAGGGGGGCTTCAAGCTGCCCGGAATGGGTTGAACCGTTAGCTGAATGAACTATCCTTCCTGAAATTGGGAGGGGTTATGAGGTATTTGCTTGGTACGTTGGCGGGGGGTTCTCTTCTGGCAGGGCCAGTTCATGCGCAGGATTTTGTCGAATTGGCGCCCTCATCAGCCTGGGCGATGAATTACGATGATGATAGTTGCGCACTGCAACGCGAATTCGGCGAAGATGAAGATCGAGTCTATCTTGAGTTACGGCAATTTGGGCCAGATACCAGCCTTCAGGTCGTGGTCGCAGCCAAGAACTATCGAACCAGAAGATGGAATTTCGAACTGACGTTCGGACCAGGTTTTGACGAACCGCTAGACATTGATGCACTGAATCTGTCTCTGAATGAAGGGTATCAAGGCAAGCTGTTCAGCTTTGAGCCTTCTCGCTCGGGTCCCGGCAGTGAACTTGTGAGAAATGCATTCTTGACGTCGACCAGGTTCTTTACTGCAGAAGAAAAGGCGATTCTGATGGAAGGCTTCGGGTTGGACCCGGAAACGCAAAGATCTCGTCGATTTTGGTCATATGAAGACAATGTTGAACTGTTGAATCGTTTCCGGACCGTGTTTGAACGATCAGCCGCGCTTGAGAATTACCTCCAGTCCTTTGAGTCCGGCGTGGAGACGCTGTCGTTCCATGATGCCTTCAATCAAGATTTTACGTTACAAACCGGAAAGCTCCGTGCTCCCATGGAAGCAATGCGGACGTGCCTCGATGAACTTCTCACCCATTGGGGTATCGATGCCGAGGCGCATAAGAGCCTAACTCGGGAGGTCACCCCTGAAAACCGCCAGGACGTCCTGCGCATTATGCAGCGAGATTACCCGGGCGAGATGTTAATGGAGCGAAGGCCTGGCGATCTTCGCGTGCGTATGGATGTTTCGGCAGAGGGGGAGCCTACAGCCTGCCATCTTCAGACCGGTTTCAGTGATGAATCCTTTGAACGGACGGCGTGCCAAAACTTGATGCGGGTTGCGCGGTTTCTGCCGGCACTTGATGCAGAAGGCGAGCCTATTGCGAGTTATCATCAGTTCCATGTGATGTATCGGGTCCAATGAAATAGATCACGCTTTCCTACATCATCGGCAACTAGTCTGGCGGAAATGAAGCCCTTATGCACGTAGACGGTTAGTTTCGATCCAGGGTGCAATTGCAGGGAAGCCGCCCGAACCCACTTTACTCCCTTTGGACCGTGTTAAATGTGTAAAGCCGCCGCGCGTCCACAGCCTTCCCCAAGGCACACATTGCAGCGCGGCCCCACCGTCCCCATATTCCGGATCAAGCACTGATACGGACATTGATTGAACATGACTGCATTCCCCCTCCTTCCCCTGCGCGACATTGTCGTTTTTCCGGGCATGGTCGTTCCTCTCTTCGTGGGACGCGACAAGTCGGTGGCGGCGCTCGAAGCGGCGATGGAAGGCGACAAGGACATTTTCCTCCTCGCTCAGATCGATCCGGGGTGTGACGATCCCGAGCAGGACGACCTCTTCACCATTGGCG
>CAJXLD010000202.1 GCA_913055595.1 uncultured Altererythrobacter sp. | reverse complement strand
CCGAGGAAAAGGACGAATTCGACGTCATCCTCACCGGCGACGGCGGCAAGAAGATCCAGGTGATCAAGGAAGTCCGCGCCATCACCGGCCTGGGCCTGACCGAAGCCAAGGGTCTTGTCGAAGGCGCGCCGAAGCCGCTGAAGGAAGGCGTGAACAAGGCAGAAGCCGAAGAAATCAAGGGCAAGATCGAAGCTGCAGGCGGTACCGTCGAGCTGAAGTAACGGACGGGCGGGCCATGGCTCGCCGCCGTTATCCTGAACTTGTTTCAGGATCTCGTTCTGCCGGGAGGGAACTTCCGGCGCAAAGAAATGGGGCGGTACCGCAAGGTGCCGCCCTTTTTGCTGAGCGCAACGCCTATTCTACGTTGTAGCCGTCCCAGCCGACATTGATGACCTGGTAGACCGCCACCTCGTCGCCGATATTGCGGATGGCGTGCCAGTCATTCGACAGGAACACCATAACCGATCCGGGTCCGATCTCCTCTACCACGCCGTTGACTTCCACTTCGACGCGACCCGACTGGAGGACGATCACCTCTTCATAGGCGTGGCGATGCGGTGCGTGCGAATTGGCACCGGGTTCGACCTCGGTCACGTGGATTTCGAGCAGTTTGAGCGAGCGCGAGGGCTGGTTCATCAGGAAGCTCTGCCGCCCGAAGCCGACATCCTGCCATTCATATGCATCGGCGTTGAACACCGTCGGCGCATCGCCGGGATGCGGCTTTGGCGAAGTCTCCGGCGGCGTGGCTTCTATCGCCGTATCGAGAGTAGAAGGTGCCTCCTGTGCCATGGCTGCAAATGGCAGGCACGCTGTCAGGATAGGGGCCGAACACCCCGCCAATATCTTTCGCATTTGCATCCCCCTCTCCTCAGGCTTGCTTGCCAGCAATCATGGACGCAATGCACGGCAATGGGCAAGAGGTCGCCGTTAGGCCTCGAAGGAAGGGCGCTGGCGGAGAAATAGGCGCCTTGCGGATATCATGTGCATCGCTCATGCAAGCGGCACGGCAAAGCCCGGCGACCCGATCATCGCCGAACTTCCACCAGAACCGCATGCAGCGCATGCGCCGGTTTAACCCGGCCTTCCGCGCTTAGAGCGTCTTCAAATAGTCGATGATAGCCGCCCGCTCTTCATCAGACAGCGAACCCACGGCCATGGTCGTTCCGGGCACCACAGCAGAAGGATTGGCGAGATAGCTGTCCAGCGTGGCTTCGTCCCAGGTCAGTCCGGAACTGCGCATGGCTTGCGTATAGGAAAAGTTGGCAACTTGTCCTGCTTCGCTGCCAAAAATTCCAGCGAGTGAAGGCCCGATGCCATTCTGGCCAGGCGCAATCTGGTGGCAGACCTGGCATTGTGTAAACGCGGCAGGTGGCACGGCGGGCGCAGCAGCCTGTTCGGGAGCAGTCTCTTCGCTCGCACCTTCTTCCGCCACAGTTTCCTGCGCGCCATCTGCAGGAGCTGCAGCCTCGTCTTCCTGTGCAGCTTCACTGGGAGCCGTTGCCTCAGCTTCCGCAGCAGCACCTTCGTCCTCTTGAGAGGGTGCACCACAGGCGGTGATGGTCATGGCGAGAACGGAAACGGCAACAAGCCAAGAATACTGACGCATGGAAATGGGCTTCCCTAAAGGTTCGATTCTTTTCGTCGTCCTAGCTCGCCCTGCCCGCCAGGGAAAGGCTTTGTGTCCCCAAGGACGCAGTCATCCATAGAAATATCATTTGCAACGAGTTTGCCCTTTCTTGCCTCCCCGCAAGACCCTATCCGGGCCGGCTTTTTCGAGCGCATGTGATGAGACCTGTTGCGCATCCTGTACCGCTCGGCTGGAAGGCCGAATGCATTGAAACACTGCGGCTGGCGGGACCGTTGGCGGCTGCCAATCTGCTCCAGATGCTGACCTATGCAGTCGATGTAATCTTCATTGCGCGTCTGGGGGCTCAAGAACTCGCGGCCTCTTCACTGGCCATTGCCATCTTCGCCATAATGCTCTCGGCTATCAATGGCTTGATGAGCGCGGTCTCTCCCATGGCTGCTGCCGAGTTGGGTGCCCGCGCGCCAGCGCTGCGCCCGATCCGCCGCACCTTGCGCATGTCGCTTTGGATCGCTGTCGGGCTGGCGCTGCTAGGCATATTGCTCTGCGTACAAGCGGAAACAATCATGCTGGCGGCAGGTCAGGATCCTGAAATCAGCGTGCTCGCAGATGACTATCTGATCATCCTGATGTGGTCGCTGCTGCCCTTGTCCTTGTCCGTGCCGCTGCGCAATTTCGTATCGACGCTGGGGCGGCCCTTCTTCGCTACGGCTATCACGGGCCTGTCCGTGGTGGTGAATACAATTGCCAATTATGCCTTCATCTTCGGCAATCTCGGTGCCCCTGCGATGGGGCTTGAGGGTGCCGCGGTGGCGACGGTTATCTCAAACACGGCCGTATTGGTCGCTTACGTCGTGGCGATCCGCATGGACCCGCGGCTGCATCGCTACCACATCTTCGGCTACTTCTGGCGGCCGGATTGGCAGCGCTTTTTCGAGGTGTTGCGCATCGGCACACCGATTGCCTTCACGGTGATGGCCGAAGGTGGCGTCTTCGGAGCGGCCGCCTTCCTGATGGGTCTGTTCGGCGCGGAACAGCTGGCTGCGCATACACTCGCGATCCAGCTTGCCGCGTTGGCCTTCATGATCCCTGCCGGTGTCGGCCAGGCCGCGACAATCCGCGTCGGCTATTTCTTCGGCGCGCAGGAACCCGAAGGCATCCGCCAGGCAGGCTGGTCGGCGCTGGCAATCGGCGTTGCTTTCATGAGCTTGTCGGCGACCATCTTGTTGCTGGCGCCCGAGCTTCTGTTTCGCATCTATCTCGACCCCGAAGATCCGGCGAACACTGCGGTAATAGGATTTGCGCTCAGCTATGTCGTCGTCTGCGCCGCTTTCCAACTGTTCGACGGGCTGCAGGTGGTAGGTGTAGGCGTCCTGCGGGGACTCAAGGACACGCGCATGCCAATGTGGATTGCGATCTTCTCTTATTGGGTGCCGGGCTTCGGCCTTGCCGTGGGCTTGGGCTTCTTTACCCCGCTTGCCGATGTCGGCATATGGGTTGGCCTCGCCGCAGGACTGATAAGTGCTGCCAGCCTGCTGGTCTGGCGCTGGCACCGGCGCGAGGCGCTCGGCCTGACCAACGTCACCTGATTCAGGCCAGAAAAAGAATTTGCATCGAAGTTGTTGACTCGTGCAGGTCGCCACCCCATTTGCGCGCCGTTGGCACTCTCATGGGGGGAGTGCCAAGTCATTATTCACACGAATCTGGAAGAGGTCATTATCATGGCATTCCGTCCGTTGCACGACCGCGTGGTTGTCCGTCGCCTCGAAGCCGAGGAAAAGACCGCCGGTGGCATCATCATTCCCGACACCGCCAAGGAAAAGCCCAGCGAGGGTGAAGTGATCGCCGTAGGCGATGGCGCCCGTGACGACGATGGCGACCGCATCGCTCTCGACGTCAAGCCTGGCGACCGCGTGCTGTTCGGCAAGTGGTCCGGCACCGAAGTGAAGATCGACGGTGAAGACCTGATCATCATGAAGGAAAGCGACATCATGGGTGTGCTGGGCTGATCTCAACCCGCACATTCCCTGACACGCTTCCCACACACGAAATTTCGCAAAGAGGAAAAGAACAATGGCAGCCAAGGACGTAAAGTTCGGCCGTGATGCGCGTGAGCGCATCCTCAAGGGCGTGGACACGCTCGCCAATGCCGTAAAGGTCACGCTCGGCCCCAAGGGCCGCAATGTCGTGATCGACAAGAGCTTCGGCGCTCCCCGCATCACCAAGGACGGCGTTACCGTCGCCAAGGAAATCGAACTGAAGGACAAGTTCGAGAACATGGGTGCGCAAATGCTGCGCGAAGTCGCATCGAAGGCCAATGACGCCGCCGGTGACGGCACCACTACTGCCACCGTGCTGGCCCAGGCCATCGTGCGCGAAGGCATGACTGCAGTTGCCGCCGGGATGAACCCGATGGACCTCAAGCGCGGCATCGACCTCGCCGTGTCCAAGGTCGTCGAAAACCTGAAGGCACGTTCAAAGGACGTATCCGGGTCTGACGAAATCGCGCAGGTTGGCATCATCTCTGCCAATGGCGACAAGGAAGTAGGCGAGAAGATCGCCGAAGCCATGGACAAGGTCGGCAAGGAAGGCGTGATCACCGTGGAAGAGGCCAAGGGCCTCGAATTCGAGCTCGATGTCGTCGAAGGCATGCAGTTCGACCGTGGTTATCTGTCGCCCTATTTCGTGACCAACCCGGAAAAGATGACGGTCGAACTCGAAAACCCGTACATCCTGATCCACGAGAAGAAGCTGTCCAACCTGCAGGCCATGCTGCCGATCCTCGAAGCCGTGGTCCAGAGCGGTCGCCCGCTGCTGATCATCGCCGAGGATATCGAAGGCGAAGCGCTGGCTACGCTGGTGGTCAACAAGCTGCGCGGCGGCCTCAAGATCGCAGCGGTCAAGGCACCGGGCTTTGGCGATCGCCGCAAGGCAATGCTGCAGGACATCTCAATCCTGACCGCCGGCGAGATGATTTCCGAAGAACTCGGCATCAAGCTGGACGATGTCACGCTGGGCATGTTGGGCGAAGCCAAGTCCGTCACCATCGACAAGGACAACACCACCATCGTCGACGGCGCCGGTAACCCGGACGACATCAAGTCGCGTGTCGAGCAGATCCGCAGCCAGATCGAGACCACCACCTCCGATTATGACCGCGAAAAGCTGCAGGAACGCCTGGCCAAGCTGGCCGGCGGTGTTGCCGTGATCAAGGTCGGCGGCGCTTCGGAAGTCGA
>CAJXLD010000201.1 GCA_913055595.1 uncultured Altererythrobacter sp. | reverse complement strand
AGCTGGCGCAGAAATTGTTCGTCAGCGGGGTGATGAAGCCGATCCGCCCGCCAGTCTGGCGCACGGTGACATAGCGCGATGGGCCACCGGTGCGATAATCACTCTCTTCCAGCGTCCACATGGCTTCGAGCCGGTCGCGGATGACCGTCAGCGGCAGGTAATGATCAACGCGCTCACCTTCCACCTCTCCCAGCGGCATGACCTCGATCAGCGTGATGTCATGGCCGTTGGCATGCGCCCATTCGACGAGGAAGGGTATCTCTTCTTCGTTCGTGTCCTTGAGCGCAACCGTATTGATCTTGACCTTGAGCCCTGCCTCCTTCGCGGCGGCAATGCCCTGCAGCACCTGCACCAGCCGGTCGCGGCGGGAAAGCTGCTGGAACAGTTCGCCATCCATCGTGTCGAGGCTGACATTGATGCGCTTGACGCCCGCCGCCGCAATATCATCGGCAAACTGAGCGAGGCGCGTGCCGTTGGTGGTGAGCGTCAATTCCTCCAGCCCGTCACCGATCTTGCGGCCCAGCGCCTGGACCAGTTCCACCATGTCGCGGCGCACGAGCGGCTCGCCGCCCGTCAGGCGTATCTTGGTGATCCCGCGATCGATAAAGGCGAGGCCGAGCTTGTGCAGCTCTTCCAGGCTCAGCACGTCCTTTTTGGGCAGGAACTCCATCAGTTCCGGCATGCAGTAGGAGCAGCGCAAATCGCAGCGATCGGTCACCGACAGGCGGAGATAGGAAATGCGGCGATTGAACGCGTCCACAAGGGGGGCTGAACAGGACATGGGACCTATCTAGTGCCTTTCGCCCGAAATTGCATCCACCGTGAGGATCTGGCCGGTTATGCCGGAGGCATCGTGTAGATACTGCATTGTTTGCGCGGTACCATGCAGGTTGTCGCGCAAAGCAACCACGGCGTTAATCCGACATGGAGCGGCTTCACGCGCCAATTCTTGTATGGCGCCCAACCGCCATTTATCATGTGAATGGTCTGCAGGATCGAAAACGACAATTAGATCGGAGTTCTCAGACATGCCGTTTCGAATGGAAGGAACAATCCTCTGATAGAACTCTGTTGCTGCGTCGAGGGGCTTTTTTGATAGTCCCTGCGCGTCGATGAAACCGCCCGCCCTCACCGCCGCTCTCGCGTCAGCGTGATGCCAATCTGCTCATCCGCCTCGCTAAGCGCCAGCTTGACGATTTTGACGCTCACCTGCTCGACTCGGTGATCCTGCAGGAACAATGTCTCGCAAACGTGGTCTGCCACAGCCTCGATCAGCTTGTAATGTGTGTCTCCCAACGCCTCTGAACAGGCGAACTTCAAATCCATATAATTCTTCGAGGCATCGAGCGGTGTATCCGCGTCGTAATGGTCCTCCACCTTCAGCTTCACCTGCACGGTGAATTTGAGCGGCTGCGGCTGGCCGGTTTCCTCCGAATAGATACCCGTATGGATATCGTGCACGAAGTCGGCGAGTTCGAGGATGAGGCTGTCTGCCATGTTCGCCCCACTGGCAAAGGTGATGCCGCTTGGCAAGCAAGCATCGCTTGCAAGCATCATCGCTGCTGTTGACCTCAGCGCCAGAATATGAGTTCTTTCCGCGCAATCAGAACTGGGAAGGGATCAAGACATGGCAAGTTTGGGAGGACCAGCCGAATCGCGCTGGATCAAATGGGGCGGCAATTTCGTGCTTGGCGGCGCGATCCTCGCCGTGGTGATCGCCTTGTGTGGGCTGACGCTCGCCCGCTTCGACATGATCGACAAGATCCAGGGCTTCTTTGCCTTCGTGATGATGCTCAACCCGGCACGCGTCCTCGTGGCTGTGGGGCTGGTGGTGCTGATCATCGCTCTGGTGCAGAAGACCGGGCCGAAACGGAACGCCGCCATTGGAACCGTACTGGCAGCCGCGCTGCTGACAGTTATCTATACGCAGGTCATCCTGCCTGGCGGCAAGGTTCCGCCGATCCATGACATCACCACCGATGTGGACGACCCTCCGCAATTCACGACACTTGACGTCGACACGCCGGTCAGCACCGGCCCCTTTAGTGTGGACGAATGGCGATCATTCCATTCCGGTGCTTATGGCGACATCCAGCCCATCGTGATCGACAAGAGTCCGGTGGAGGTGCTGGCCGATGCCCGCGCGCTGATGGAGGATCGCGGCTGGGATGTCGCAGTGTCTGATCCCGAGGCGGGCCATCTGGAAGGCACCGCCTATGCAGGTTACCTCAAGTTCCGCGACGACGTGGTGGTGGAAGTGACCCCGATCGAGGATGGCTCCACCCGCGTGGACATGCGTTCGGTCAGCCAGGTGGGGGTGAGCGATTTGGGCTATAATGCGGCGCGGGTCGAGGCTTTCCTCCGCGACCTGCAGGCGATGTGATCGCCTAAGTGTTTTTCCAACGGGCAAAGATGGCGGTGGGCAGGAGCCTGCCGCCCCGATCATCCTGAGCCTGTCGAAGGGCTTCTTCACGCACAGCCAGTTCGCCATGCTCGATCGTGCCTGGCAGCTCGGCAAAGGCCTCTGCCAGCAGGCCACCAATCGCCAGCGATGACATGCGTACGGCATAGACTGTGAGGAATAGGAAGCGGCTTTCGGCATCGAGCAGCTTGCGGCAATCGCCGATCAGGCCGGGCAGGCCCTCCTCCAGTCGCCATGTCTCGTTCTTGGGACCGCGCCCGAATTTGGGCGGATCGAGGATGATGCCGTCATAACGTTTCTCGCGCCGCACTTCTCGGGCCGTGAACTTGCTGGCATCGTCCACCATCCAGCGGATCGGACGTTCTTCCATGCCTGATAGCGCCGCATTCTCGCGCGCTTGCGCCACCGATTTCTTGCTCGCATCGACATGGGTCACCGGGCCGCACTGGCTCAGCGCCAATGATCCGACGCCAGTGTAGCCGAAGAGGTTGAGAGTCGAATAACCTCCCCCATGGGGGAGGGGGACCGCCGAAGGCGGTGGAGGGGAACCAGCGGCTTGTGCCCCTCCACCATGCTGCGCATGGTCTCCCTCCCCGGTTCGGGGAGGATTGAGCATCCCGCGCATCCACTCCCAAACAGGAGCCATATCGGGGAAAAAGCCAAGATGTCGGAAAGGCGTGCATTGCGCGGTGAAGCGCACTCCGTTCCACTCAAGTGGCCAGCCTTCACGCGGCACATCGCCTGAGAAGTGCCAGCGACCACCGCCATCCTCGTCGGAACCCGGCACGAATTCGCCATGCGCCTCCCAGTCTGAAAGGCGCGGTGCCCACATGGCCTGCGGCTCGGGACGGATGAAACGATAGGGGCCGTAGCGTTCGAGCTTGCGGCCATGCCCGCTATCCACCAGCCCGTAGTCTGCCCAGGCTGTGGCTTCCATGACGACGGGTGACTCCGAAAGTTCAGCCATGAAGCACTCCGTTCGTGTCGAGCGCAGTCGAGACACGCCGACATAGCGCCAGCCATCCGTCTCTCGACTGCGCTCGAGACGAACGGGGCATATCAGGCGCTCTCGGTAGCATGCTCCGCGACATAGGCAGCCACGGCATCGTAATCGCCCGGCAGTTCGGCATAGCTTTCGGGCCGTTCGAACAGGTCGCCTACGCGCGACGGCAGGCCCGGACGCGTGCCGGTGGCGCGTTCCACCGCGTCGGGAAACTTGGCCGGATGCGCGGTTGCGAGCGTTACCACGGGAATAGCAAGATCGATGCCGCCATTGCGCGCGGCATGCAGGCCGATGGCGGTATGCGGATCGATCACCTCGCCGCAACTCTCGTTCGCCCAGGCCATGGCGCGCGTCATGTCATCGGCATCGGCACGCGCCGAGGTGAATAGCGCCGCTGCGCCTTCGCGCTGGGCATTGGTGAGTTGCATAGCCTTGGTCGCCTCGAATCCGCGCATCTGTTCGGCCAGGGCAGTACCGTCGCGGCCGCCGCAATCGAACAGCAAGCGTTCGAAATTGGAGGAGACCTGGATATCCATGCTCGGCGCCGCGGTGGGCGTGACGGTCCCAGCGGAATAATCGCCGGTCGAAAGCGCACGATGGAGGATATCATTCACATTGGTGGCGACGATCAGGCGCTCGATCGGCAGGCCCATCTTCGATGCGACGTAACCGGCGAAGACATCGCCGAAATTGCCCGTGGGGACGCTGAAGGCGACCTTGCGATGCGGTGCGCCCAACTGGAGCGCCGAAGCGAAGTAATAGACCACCTGCGCCATCAGCCGCGCCCAGTTGATCGAATTGACCGCGCTGATGCGGAAACGGCCGGTCATGGCGCTATCCACGAACATGCGCTTCACCATGGCCTGTGCATCGTCGAAACTGCCATCGATGGCGATATTGTGGACGTTAGGCGCGCGCACCGTAGTCATCTGGCGGCGCTGGACATCAGACACACGACCATTGGGATGGAGCATGAATATGTCTACCCGCTCGCGCCCGGCGACAGCATCGATGGCTGCTGACCCCGTATCACCGCTGGTCGCGCCGACAATGGTCAGGTGATCGTCGTTCCTGGCGAGGAAGTGTTCGAACAGGCGCCCGAGCAATTGCAGCGCCACATCCTTGAAGGCGAGCGTGGGGCCGTGGAACAGTTCGAGCAGCCACTGCTGCTCGTCAAACTGCTTGAGCGGCGTGACGGCGGCATGGGCAAAGCGGCCATAGGCGCGCGTGCACAGAGCGCGCAGTTCGTCTTCTGTCAGGCTCGGCGTGACGAAGGGCAGCATGACCCGCACGGCCAGCTCGACATAGGACAGGCCCGCCATGTCCGCGATCTCGGCTTCGCTGAAACGCGGCCATTCGCGCGGCACATAAAGCCCGCCATCACCGGCGAGCCCCGCCAGCGTGACACCTTCGAAATCGAGCGCCTGC
>CAJXLD010000200.1 GCA_913055595.1 uncultured Altererythrobacter sp. | reverse complement strand
GTCGCTTACGAGCCAGTATGGGCCATAGGTACAGGCCGTACCCCAACCGTTGACGATATCGGCGCCATGCATCGTTCGATCCGCAAGGTTGTGCAGGGCATTTATGGCGAGGAAGACGGCGCTAGCGTCCGAATCCTGTACGGCGGCTCCGTTAAGCCGGAAAATGCTGCAGAACTCCTTGCAGCCGACGAAGTAGGCGGTGCGCTTGTTGGCGGGGCGAGCCTGACGGCAGAGAGCTTCCTGGGCATTATCGTAGCCGCAGCGGAAAACGAAGAGGGCTGAAGCTTGCCTTGAGGCGAGCGCATCCCTAGATAGCAGCCTGATCTATTCTGGATTGATCCGATGAGCCTTTTTCTGTTCCTGACCGTAGTCCAGGCGATTGTCGCCTTTTCCCTTGTGTGCGTTGTGCTGATGCAGCGATCCGAAGGTGGCGGCCTGGGTATTGGCGGAGGAGGCAGCCCTGGTGGCCTGATGTCGGCGCGCGGTGCAGCGGATTTCCTTACACGGACCACCAAATGGCTGGCCGTGATGTTCGTAGTGCTCTCCATCGCCTTGGCTGCTGTCGCCATCAATGCAACTTCAGGGGGCGAGATTGATCAGACGCTCGATCGCAGCGTAGCTTCGGAATCGACACAAACAGACGAGGATACGATCCTGAGCGCCTCTTCGGATGAAGCCGCAGCTCCGGCCGAGGATGACGCGCTTTCAGGAGTAGCCGAGTAAGCGGCCGGCTCCCACAAGTCGCGATATTATCGAGACAGTGGAACAATCGTAAAAATTCGCATTTCGTGGCTTGCCACGAATCCGATTCAGTCCCTACAGCCCGACTCCCATGGCGCGGTACATTTTCATCACCGGCGGCGTGGTCTCATCGCTTGGCAAGGGACTGATGGCAGCGAGCCTCGCTGCCCTCCTGCAGGCGCGCGGCTACAAGGTCCGCATCCGGAAATTCGATCCCTATCTCAACGTCGATCCGGGCACCATGAGCCCCTATCAGCATGGCGAAGTCTATGTGACCGATGATGGGGCGGAGACCGACCTCGATCTCGGGCATTACGAACGTTTTACCGGTGTTTCCGCCCGCCAGAGCGACAACATCACTTCTGGTCGCGTCTATCAGGACATCATCGCCAAGGAACGGCGAGGGGACTATCTCGGTGCGACCGTACAGGTCATCCCGCATGTCACCGATGCTATCAAGGCTTTCGCGCTCGACGACCAGGATGATCACGATTTCATCCTGTGCGAGATTGGCGGCACCGTGGGCGACATCGAAAGCCTGCCTTTTATCGAAGCTATTCGTCAGTTGCGCAACGATCTGCCGGTCGACCAGACCTGCCTGGTTCACGTTACGCTGGTGCCCTACATCAGTGCCGCTGGCGAATTGAAGACAAAGCCGACCCAACACTCGGTGCGCGAACTGACCAGTCTTGGCGTTCAGCCAAACGTCCTGCTTTGCCGCTGCGAACATCCTTTGCCGGAAACCGAGCGCGCCAAGATCGCCCTGTTCTGCAACGTACGCAAAGACGCTGTGATTCAGGCTCTGGACGCTTCCAGCATATATGCAGTGCCGCTTCAGTATCATGGCGAAGGGCTGGATGACGAAGTACTTCGTCATTTCGGCCTGCTCGAAGCTGCCAAGAGCCCTGATCTCGCAATCTGGGATGATATCGTCGATCGCTATGAAAACCCGGAAGGTGAAGTGACGATTGGCGTAGTGGGTAAATATGTCGGCCTGCCCGACGCCTACAAATCCTTGAACGAGGCACTGGTGCATGGCGGCATGGCCAATCGGGTAAAGGTGCGTATCAAATGGATCGACGCCGAGATTTTCGAGCAGGATGACAGTGATATCGCCGCGCAGCTTGAGCCCATGCACGGCATCCTCGTTCCAGGCGGATTTGGCGAAAGAGGTTCAGAGGGAAAGATCGCCAGTGTACGCTTTGCCCGTGAACGCAATGTTCCCTTCTTCGGGATCTGCCTTGGCATGCAGATGGCCTGTATCGAAGGTGCACGCAACACCGCCGGTATCGACGGAGCATCCTCCACCGAATTCGGAGCGACCAATGAGCCCGTCGTCGGCATTATTACCGAGTGGATGAGCAAGGAAGGCTTGCAGAAGCGTTCAGCCGATACCGATCTGGGCGGTACCATGCGGCTCGGCGCGTATGAGGCTGTGTTGGCCCATAACAGCCAGGTCTCACAGATATATGGTGGCGCAACGCAGATATCGGAACGGCATAGGCACCGTTACGAAGTCAACTCGGCTTATATGGAAAGGCTGGAAGCCGGGGGCCTGGTCTTTTCTGGCATGTCACCCGATGGCTTGTTGCCTGAAATCGTCGAACGACCCGATCATCCATGGTTTGTAGGGGTGCAGTTCCATCCCGAATTAAAGAGCAAGCCCTTCGATCCGCATCCGCTATTTGCCAGATTTATTGCTGCCGCGCTCCAACAGTCTCGCCTCGTTTAAGGCCGTCTCGGTAATCATTCGGAATGGTGCAGAAATTCCTTTGCCAATTTGTAGCTAGGGCAGTGTGTTTGCATACGATATCGGGTGCCGAAGGTAGCCTGCGGCGCTTGATCAGGCGTTCAGTCTGATTGCAGCTGTGCAAGAGGCCTATGGCCGGGGGCCCAAGGGAATTTGGACGACTTTTCCTAGCTGCAAAGTCCGAATCTTGATCGCGACCCTGAAATTTGGATTGCGCAGCCTGTAGGTGCCAAGCACCAAGGGGGCGGTACCTTTGCGGGCCCGCCCCCCAATCATCTACTCTGCAAAGTCCGATCCGGATCAGGCCGCGTCGGCTTGATCTTCTTCGTCGTCTTTGACCACTTCCAATTTGGTATGGCCGCCGATGGCAATCTTCTTCGGCTTCATGGCTTCGGGAATCTCGCGAACCAGGTCGATAATAAGCAGGCCGTCGGCCAAGTCGGCATTTTCTACTCGTACATGATCTGCCAGCTCGAAACGGCGTTCAAAGCCGCGATTGGCGATGCCAACATGCAGCATATCGCCTTCTTTCGGTTCGTCACGCTTGCTGCCTTGTACGATCAGCAGGTTCTGCTGGGCAGTAATTTCGAGATCATCCAAGCGAAAACCTGCCACGGCAAGAGTGATGCGATACTGGTCGGTGTCGCGGCGCTCGATATTGAATGGCGGGTAATTGTCGCCACCTGAGTTTCGTGCCTGCCTTTCGAGAAGGTCGAACAGATGATCGAAGCCCACGGTCGAACGGCGGTAGGGTGTAAAATCCAAACGGTTCATTACAAATCCTCCTTTGAGCAATTTGAACATGATCAGGGCCCAAGATTGGCACCCTGAGGTGACGATGCATCTCGCGCATCGTCTGGATTTGAGATAGGAAGGCAGCTTGCAGGTTCAAGGCCTGCAATCAGCCAAGATAAAGGTCGCATTCAAACTTATGCCGAAGGTCGAGATATACACACAGATGCTCTGCGGTTTTTGTACCCGTGCCAAGCACCTACTGGACAGCAAGGGTGTCGACTATGTCGAATATGATATTACCATGGACAGTGAGAAACGTAGTGAAATGATGGCCCGCAAGCCCGGCGCGCGAACGGTACCACAGATTTTCATCGACGATATGCCATATGGCGGTTCGGACGATCTTGCTGCGCTGGAACGCGAAGGCAAGCTGGACGACTTGCTGGGCCTGTAGGATTCATGCGCGTCGCCTTGCTCCAGATGACCAGCGGCATCGATCCTGCCGCCAACGCACAGACGATCTGTGATGCCGTGGGCGAGGCGCGTGCGGGTGGGGCGCAGATTCTCTTCACGCCTGAAATGTGCGGTATGCTCGACCGCAACAGGAAGCGGGCAGCCAGCAAGATCGCGCGGCCAGAGGATGACACTGTTCTGGCCGCGACGCGAGAGGCGGCAGCAAGGGAGAAGATCCACGTTGCCCTTGGCTCTCTGGCGATTGAACGTGATGATGGTCGATGGGCCAATCGTTCATTCGTGATCGATCCGTCCGGCACGATCATCGCGACCTATGACAAGATTCATATGTTTGATGTTGCGCTGGAGAGTGGCGAAAATTGGCGAGAATCGGCCGCTTATGCTCCAGGCGAAACCGTCGTTACCACGAACGTCGTGGGATTAGGGAGACTGGGGCTTTCCATCTGTTACGATTTGCGCTTTCCCGCCTTGTTCGAGGAGCTTGGAAACCGCGCCTGCGATGCAATTGCCATCCCGGCAGCCTTCACCAGGCCGACCGGCGAAGCGCATTGGCACGTCCTCCTGCGCGCACGAGCGATTGAGGCAAGCGCATTTGTCATTGCCGCGGCGCAGGTCGGCAAACACGCGGATGGCCGCGAGACCTATGGCCATTCACTGGTAATCGATCCCTGGGGAGAGGTGCTGCTCGACATGGGCGGAGAAAAGGTCGGGCTCGGTTTCGCCGATTTGGATATGAGCGCCGTTTCCAGAGTCCGACAACAGCTGCCAAGCCTTGCCAATCGTCGCGAAATTTCTAAATCGGGCAGCGCATGATCGTTTTTGACCTCTCTTGCGAGCAGGGCCACCAATTTGAAGGTTGGTTCGGTTCCTCCGATGATTTTGCCTCGCAGAAGAAGCGAGGCCTGTTGTGCTGTCCGCAATGTGGTTCAGCAGATGTCGTTAAGGCGCCTATGGCGCCGGCTGTGTCGAAAAAGGGAAACCAGCAGCCATCTGCAGTTGCTTCATCCCAGCAGCAGGAAGCCGAGGCTCCGCGCGCAGTGTCCAATGCCCCTATGCCTCCAGAGGTACAGGAGGCACTCACCAAACTAGCCGAAGCCCAATCGAAGGCATTGGCCAAGAGCAAATGGGTTGGGTCGGATTTCGCCGAGGATGCGCGCGCCATGCATTA